>NZ_DF978439.1:27818-70377 GCF_002897135.1 Nostoc cycadae WK-1
TCTGTATCACACTTTTAGTGAATTGGTATCAAGCAGAATGGGAACAGAACGCTGGAGATAGCTTTTCATTAGAAGAACTGAGCGATCGCAGCTGATAGACAAAAATTTTTGTAATTTTGCTCCACCCAACTAAAAAGGAAGCATTACTATAATGCTTCCCTGGAAACTGGTTATTTGGGGTAAGTAACCCAGATTAATCTGATTTTTTTAGTAAGCCAAGGTTTCTAAAGTTTCTCTTAAATACTTTTGTACTTGTTGATCCAGGCGCAGACCTTGTAATTGGGCATCACGTTCTAGTTGCCAACTTTGGAAACCGGAACTGGAAGCGATCGCACATTTAAGGCTGTACCAAATTTCGGTATCAGCGGGATATTGATAATTACTAGCAGCAGGAGTTGGAGTCATAGTCCCTTATTCCTCAACTTTAACAGTTATGGCGGTTTTCGTTTTGAGCGAATACAAACCTGCCCTTGTGAGACAGTGTATACTCTGCGAAATATTTATTAGGTTCTAATGTTTAGGGCTGCTGCGAGTTTCTATTGATCCCGATTAAGGATTGAAACAACCTGGGTAAAATTTGATTAACTTGCACCCCTAAAATAGTGAAATCATGCTTGATATTATCTAAAGATAACGGTTCTAGGGCAGCAAATTCTGTGTCATTAGTCACTAAAATTCTTGCCACACTCACGGGAACTTGTAAAAATAAGTTACTTGCTAAAAAAGCTAAAGCAGCCAACACTAAGCCTAAGCCACGCCACTGCGGCAAAAAGCTGACTAAATGTTGCACTTGGGGAACAACCTTGTAAAGCTGCCACAGCACCACAGTTAATATTATTGCTGTAACTAAGGAAAGTACCCGGTTTAACTTAGTATTAATTAAACAAAGTATCTTACGCTGTTGCTCGGTCAAATTTTCGGGTTTGAGCGCTATGCCTAAAAGAGAATATATATAAAATGGACGACGTAGCTGCATCCATAACAGTGGGGTAACGCCTATGGTGGCTACTAATAATAACTCTCCCCACACTGGTAAGAGTGGCTCACCTATAGCTAAGAATAATAGGCACAACACCAAAAAAATTGGCAGTGCTGCTAATCCAGCAATGTGAATCCACAATATAGGTTCAGAGCGAAACGAGGACATATTAAAAGTGCTGAGTGCTGAAGTAAATCAGTCAACAGTGAACAGTGATAAAAGGTATTTAAACTGATAACTGATAACTGTTAAAAGTGCTGAGTGCTGAGTTTAAATTTTCAGTTTTGAGTGTGGAACTAACTTATTTTCAGTTCAACACACTTAAACGTTGACTTGAACTCAGCACTTAGTGTTGACCACTATCTTGTCAATGTGAGAGTACGGCGTTTCGTAACCATCTGGTAGGCTTCAATAATGTCGCCTTCAACCCAGTCATGGAATTTGTCTACGTTAATACCGCATTCATAACCAGCATTGACTTCACGAGCATCTTCTTTGATCCGTTTGAGGGAGTCAAGAACACCTTCGTAAACAATTTTTCCGCCACGACGCACACGCAGTTTGCAGTTACGCACCAGCTTGCCAGATTGGACATAACAACCAGCAACGGCTCCTTTACCAACTGGGAAGACAGCACGGACTTCGCACTGACCAAGAGGTTCTTCAACCAACTCTGGTTCCAACAGACCTTCCAAGGCTCCTTGGATATCTTCGAGGAGTTTATAGATAATGTTATACTCCCGGACATCTACACCTGCTTCATCAGCGGCTTGTCTTGCGCCACTGGCGTAGGTGGTGTTAAAGCCAATAATGACTGCGCCACTGGCAGCAGCTAAGTCAATATCTGTTTGGGTAATTTCTCCAGCCGATGCTAACAGCATCCGGATTTGCACTTCGTTTTGGGGTATTTGCTTGAGCGAACCAACGATCGCTTCGACAGAACCTTGCACGTCGCCTTTCAAGATTAAGTTGAGTTCTTTCAACTCGCCTTCTTGTGCTTGAGCCGACAAAGTTGTGAGTGTGACACGTCCCTGTAACAGTCGTGACAAGCGTTGTTTGTCGGCGCGATCGCCGGCAATACTCCGAGCTTCTTTTTCGTTCTCGAAGACCTCAAAGTCATCCCCGGCTGCGGGTACATCACTTAAGCCTAGTACCTCAACGGCAAAGGAAGGTGAAGCTGCATCAACTCTGCGGCCTCGGTCATCAACCATTGCCCGAACTTTCCCAAAGGCTGAACCGGCAACGAGCATATCTCCGACGTGCAGAGTCCCGTTCTGAATTAACAAGGTAGCAACTGCTCCCTTAGCTTTATCCAGGTGGGCTTCAATTACGGTTCCTTTCGCTAGGCGATCGGGGTTGGCAGATAGTTCGCCAACTTCTGCGACTAACAGAATCATTTCCAGAAGGGTATCAAGGTTTTCACCCTTAATTGCACTGACTGGAACCATTATGGTTTCACCACCCCATTCTTCTGGAGTTAAACCATAATGGGTGAGTTCTTGTTTAACTCTGTCTGGTTGTGCGCCTTCTTTGTCAATTTTGTTAATTGCGACGACAATTGGCACTTCTGCGGCTTGAGCGTGGCTGATGGCTTCCACTGTTTGGGGACGCACACCATCATCTGCCGCTACTACCAAAATGGCGATGTCTGTCACCCTCGCGCCTCGCGCCCGCATAGCGGTAAAGGCTTCGTGACCAGGAGTATCTAAAAATACGATCTGATGGAGCTTACTGTCATGTTCGATGTCCACATGGTAGGCACCGATGTGTTGGGTAATACCACCAGCTTCTCCTGCCGCGACTTTGGTTTTGCGAATCGAGTCAAGTAGGGTAGTTTTACCGTGGTCTACGTGACCCATAATGGTCACGACAGGCGGACGACGAATGAGATGTTCTAAATCTGCCACGTCGATCATTTCTGTGATCTTACGTGCTTCTGCCTCTGGTTCGGCGGTTTCAACTTCTACTTCTAGCTCTTTACCCACCAAGGTAATGGTTGGGATATCTAGATTTTGAGTAATGCTTACCGCCATACCTTTGAGGAACAGGATTTTTACAATCTCTGTATCCGCAACTGCTAATTCGTTGGCGAGTTCTTGCACTGTCAGCGGCCCTGTCACCACGATTTTTTCTGGACGATCGCGTTTTGGCTCTGCTTCTTGACGACGGTTTTGCTCACCACGATTAGAATGACTAGCTTTTTTATTCGCTCTAGAAGTTGGAGCGGCGATCGCTGCTGCAATTACAGGCTGTGCAGGTCGCGCTGCTTTTGGTTTTGGTGGACGAGCTATAGAAAGACTGGCCTGGATAGTAGTAGGGATATCTAGACCTTCTTCATCTAGAAGATCATCATCTTCAAAGTCATCATCCAGGATTGGTTTGACCCGCTTACCTTTGGGGCCGCCCTTGCCTGCTTTTTCTTTAACTTCGTCAATTATTTCCTCTTCTTGCCATTTTTTCCCACCTTTGGCTAGACGAGGCGGTGTTGGCCGTTTCAAGTCTAAGAGATCTGGAACTACAGCATCATCATCGACTCCGATTTTTGCTGTTGCTCCGGCTGCCGGTCTGCTAGGTGGGGTAGCAAGTGGGGCTGCTGCTTGTTCTGTGGAACGTACTGGTCTTTGAGGACGTGGCCCGTCTGAGGAGCCTGCTCCTGGGGGTCGGTTCGTCCGTTGCTCTGGTTTAACAGGCCCAGGGGTCGGACGACTTTGTTTGGGCGCTGGTGCTTGTCCTGCTTCTGTTGGAGGCTGAGATGGTTTACCAGCCTTAGTCGGTTTCACCTGGTCGCGATCGCGTTTGAGGATCGGTTTGTCTGCTGAACTGGACAGACCACTAATTGAGGCTTGTTCTGCCTCTGGTCTGGCCGGTGGGGCAGATAATTGCGGTTTTTGCGGTTTTTCTGGCCTTTGCTTGTGCGAAGGCGCTTTTTCTGGCTTTTCCGCTGCTATATTTTCTGCTACTTGCGTATTCGGTTTTGGGGGTGCGTCTGTGACAGCAGGTGCTTGTGAGTTCTCAGACTGATTCCGGGGTACAGGTCGGGTTGGTGCCGTCGGCTTCATGGATGAGACTGGTGTAGCGAAGGGCCGTGGAGGTGCTGGAGAATTGACTTCAGAAGAAGCAAATTGAGTATTAGTAGCAACTGATGCCTCTGGGGCATTGGTGTTAGGATTTCTCAATATTTTGGGTTTACGAATTTCCAAAATTTGTTGTTTGTGTGGTGGTGCAGGTCGGCTATGAGAGCCAGTTTGGTGTGAATTTGGTTTGTTGGTGGTTGTTCCTAGTTCTCTTTTAGGTGTTCCATTCGTTACTGCCAATTTTTCGGCAGCCGTCCGGATATGTTCTGCCTCTGATTCTGAAATAGTGCTGCTATGGCTTTTGACCGCAATATTGAGCTGGTCGCAAATTGCTAATAGCTCTTTGTTATCCAAATTCAATTCCTTTGATAATTCATAGATTCTAACTTTGCCGTTGTTCATCCACTCTTCCCCTTTAATTTACAGTTTTTTGGCGGATGGTTGCCTGGGTGTGCGACATCTCCATCCTTAGATCACTGTTTTTCGGTTGCCCTTGGTAATTTTGCCGGTGCCTCCAATCAGGAAAGAGAGATGTTTCGGGTTAACGTTGGCATCTACGCCAAAAATGGCGGTTGATTGGCTCCCATAAAAAGTTTTTCTGAGAACTTTTGATGCCGAACTGCGCCTGAGCGCTACCAGGTTGCCATTCTGTAGTTTTTTGTTTTGCTGATTCTGAGTCTTCCACAACACAATCGAGTAAAACTTTGTGGGAGTATTGCTTCGTTCCTTTTTAAATTAAAGAGCCGCTTGCTGACTACACCCATCTACTATTTTGGCACTAACCCCAACAATTGCAGAGGGTGTATCTTTGGCACGAGTAGTTCGGCTTTCGTTACAATCCTCTGGGGATTACCACCACCAAGTTTTTCAACCTGATATTTGATTTTGGTGATGACTTGGAGCTAGACGTTGCCACAATGTTTGATACAGTGTTTCTGGCACTGATGCTTGTAGCGATCGCCCTAATCTATTCTTTTTGTTTGCCGCTTGCAAGCAAGTTGCTTGCGGACAAATATAGGCAGAACGCCCCATGCCCTCATCTAATTGTACCTTTCCCGATGGAAAGACGCGGACAATCCGCCAAAAGTCTTGCTTCAAGCCGACTTTGCGGCAACTAATACAACGCCGATAATTCGGTTTCATCAGTTTTTTATAGGCATGAAGTCAAATAATTTTTGATTTTTGATTTTTGATTTTGGATTTACCCCATTGATAAATTTTGTTTTTTTTATTGATTGCATCAGAAAATTATCGGTCAACAGTTTTATAGGAAAGTCCAGCTAGTATAGCTAACTTTTGACTTGTACCTCATTTTTTCTCAAGTAATTATTAAACTTTGACTGAGGTAAATATTAGCAGAACTGTCCCAAGCTCATAAATTACTCTTCGTCACCCGGATCAAAAGAGTCGTCATCTAATTCTTGTTGGTTTTGCTCCTCAAATTCGTCTAATTCCATATCATCATCTTCTAGTTCGATGTCATCCTCCTCTAGTTCCATTTGTTCTTGTTCTAGTTGAGCTTTAGCACGAGCAGCTGCAAACCTTGTATCTTCGCCTGCATAGTCATACTTGGCTTTATCTTTAATATCAATTTTCCAACCAGTGAGGCGGGCTGCTAGACGCACGTTTTGTCCTTCTTTGCCAATTGCCAAACTCAGTTGATCTTCGGCTACTAATACGTGAGTTTGCCGCGTTTCTGGATCCATCAGCCGGACTTCATCGACTCTCGCTGGACTCAAGGCGTTGGCGATATATGTAGCTGGGTCTGGAGACCAACGAATTACGTCAATTTTTTCACCACGTAGTTCATTTACTACTACTTGGATTCTTGATCCTCGTGCGCCAATACAAGCACCTACAGGGTCAACATCTCGATCTAAGGTATCTACAGCGATTTTAGTCCGGGGGCCGACGTATCGAGATGGGGGATTAGCTTCTCGCGCTACAGCGACTATCCGCACTACTTCGTCTTCAATTTCTGGGACTTCGTTGGCAAACAAATAAACTACCAACCCAGCATCAGCGCGGGATACTAACAGTTGCGGCCCTCTTTGCTGACCTTGAGAAACTTTTTTCAGGTATACCTTAAAGGTGGCATTAGCTCGATAATTATCGTTTGGTAGCTGTTCTCGCTTGGGTAATTCAGCTTCGACTTCTGGCTGACCAAAGGTACTGCTAACAGCCAAAATTACTGATTGTCTCTCAAATCGCAGAACTCTGGCTTGCAGTACAGTTCCTTCTAAATCTTGGAACTCTTCCTGCACCATCTGGCGTTGTTGATCCCGTAATTTTTGCGCCAGGACTTGCTTGGTTTGCATGGCGGCCATGCGACCGAATTCTCCTTGGTCGGGGGTGACATCCAAGACGACAGAATCGCCTAATTGAGCTTCTGGGGCGACTTGTTGCACTTCGTCTAAAGAAATTTGATGGTCGGTGTTACTAACTTCTTCAACGATGGTTTTTGTGGAGAGAACGCGAAATCCTTCGTCATCAATATCGAGTTCTACTTCAAAATTATCAAAATAATCTTCATCAAATTGCTTGCGTTCTAAATTTTGAGCGCGACGATAACGTTCATACCCTTTCAGCAGTGCTTCTCTAATCGCCGCTTGAACTGCTAAACGAGGTAAGTTTCGCTCACGACTAATACTTTCAATTAATTCTTTTAATCCTGGTAGACTAACCATTGACATAAGCAATCTCCTTTAAAAATTAAGGAATAAGGAGTAGGAAGTAGGAAAAAGCATTAGTAACTAGGGATTAGAGAAAAGATTAACTCTACTCCCTAGTCCCTAGCCTCTAATCTCTAAACCCTAATCCCTCGTTTACCGACGTTCGTCTAGTTGCACCCTAGTAATGAGAGAACGGGGAATCTCTACTACCCGACCTTTTTGATTTAAATAAATGTTGGTTTCATCCCGGCGAATCAACTGACCATTCCACTCTGGTTGTCCGTCGTGGGGTGGCGAAGTGGTGACAATCACAGGAAATCCTTTGAAGGAAATAAATTCTCTATCTGTCACCAATTGCCGCGAAATACCTGGACTAGACACTTCCAAGACATAAGCATCTGGAATGATCTCCGCCGCATCTAAGCAGGGTTCTAAAGCGCGGCTCATCCTTTCGCAATCCTCCAAACCAGTATCTTGCTGGGGATTGCGAATGTCTATCCGCAATACGGGTGGACGTTGGTTAGTGTGAAAAACTGCGCCAACGACTTCTAATCCCAGTTCTGTTGCTACTGGTGCTGCCAAATCTATAATTTGTGGGACTAACGGATGAGTCATGCGAAATTTCAATAAAAAAAGTGGGCTTCGACCCACTTCCTGCGATAGGGATATCTTCCAAGAAGTCTTGTAACGAACTGATGATAGTTCGCCCTAAATTGAGTGTAGCGCATTTCTCTAAGAGTCAATAGTTAAATGGTCAAAAGGCAGGAGGCAGGAGGCAGAAGCTATGAACAATTTCACACTTCAGATTTTTTTGTCTCTGCTCTCAACGATCGCAGAACTTTGCTCTACTATGGGCTGAATGTATGGTTGTGTTCTTAGCTGTCTGGTTTGCTCGACGATTGTCTCTATATCTTCTTGGGAGAGGCGCTGTACGTAGTTGAGCTTGACTTCTTCTAAGAAATCAAATAATAAGCTTTGAATTTCGGCAGTTACTTGTTTTTGCTGTACTTCTGTGCCTAAAGCGGTGGTAAAACTTTGTACAAGTTGATTTGTGAGTTTTGCACCTTCAGAATCTTGAATAGCACTGACTAAAGCACCATACAAGCTGGTGGTAATTTGAGTGGCGAGTTGTTCGCTGAGTTGGGTTTGAGCTTTTCCGATGCCTGGGAAGGCTTGGAGGTTGCGGTACATAGGAACTTGATTTAATACACCGTCGATGTTGTGGCGCAAAATCGCGATTAAATCAGGCTGAATTTTGGGTAGAACTTGGTAGACGACGGTTTGCACTAAAATGCCGGCGATCGCTTCTATTTCATTTACATTATTGATATCTACATAAGGGCGTAAGTTCTCTTGTTGCGATATCCAGCGGGTGAAATCACCTTGTTTAATCGAGATTTGAATCTGGTTGATTACCCTAACGACGACAATTTCTGTGAGTTCTTCGGCAAAATTTGCGACAACTGATTGATTAATTTGGTGCTGTAATGGCTGGAGATCTAATAGTTGGGATTGGTCAAGGCGGACGACTACAGGTATAACTCGCAACCAACGGCAAAATGGTATGAGCAAAAATAAGTCATACCAGCGGTAAGATATGGCATTTAACCAGCGGTAACCGGGATGACGACGTTTGATATAAAAGATGCGTGCTAAAAACTCGATGGCAAATATCGTGACAAATGGTAAGTCTAGGAGCCAAAAATCATCGAAATATTCGCTATTTTCCCCAATTTGGCGGTAGTAGTTGCTGGCGATTAACGGACTAATTTTTTGATTAAAAAAAGTAAATTCTTGATTCCAGCCTTTTTCGGAGAGATAAGCTTGACTCCAGAAAGTAGCAAAGGACTGCTTGGCGGAATCTTTACCGATGCGATCGCGCATTCGGTTTTTAATTTTTTCTAGAGTACCACTTTTGCCAACTCCGGCAAACGGGTTGCTATCAATCATTTCGACACTCAGGCGGCTGAGTTCGTCTAGCTTTGCCTTTGCCTGTGGTGATGTTAAACCTGTTTGACTAACCTGCTCTTTGAGTGCATCTACTGCTTTTAAATAACTTTGGGTTTCTCTATGGGCAGCGATGCCTTTAATTGGATCATATATTTGAGTAACTTTAGGTAATCTCCGCAGGTATAAATCACGCCATTGTATATAAGTCAAATCAAACACAACTAAGCCTAAGTTAACTGTGGCAAGCAGTGCCATCAATCTTTCAAACCAAAGATTTTTTTGTTTTGGCAATGTTTGATTAACCATTTTTTTGTTTTAGATTATACAAGTTTTAAGTATTTAGTTATAACCTAACTAGAGATTTGAAAGAAGGAAATAGGAAATCTAAATACTTCTCAAGAAAGATTGCCAAAAATTTATATCAATATTAATTAATTTTAATTAATCACAAATGATTAAACATTGAGAAAAAAGTCTTCAAGAAACGTAAAATGCACCTGTTAATCTCTAAATGATGCTAATTTAACTGCAAGGAGTTTGAGATATGTGGTGTGGGTTTAGTAAATCCAGCGCAATTATTGCTGCTACTTGCCTAGTAAGTACCAGTGTACTAATTTCTGATAGTTCCTTTGCTGCTCGTCAACGTAACTATACGCCCCAACAATTACGTGCTGTGTTGCACGGGCTAGGTTACAAAGTTAAAGTCTCGAATACACCTCTAACAGACGAGGAAACGAAAAAGGCCATCCGCGATTTTCAAAAAGGCTACAAGCTCGGTGTTGACGGTATAGCAGGCCCCAAAACCCAAGATTTAGCGGCCGATATTGTGCAGATCCTGCAAGCTAATTTAAATGTCGTACTTAAACCAAATCCCTCTCTCCCTCGTGATCAGTTTTTTGGCCCGCGCACAGAACAATTAATTAAGGAATATCAGAAAAAAAATCAGCTTCAAGAAACGGGAATTGCGAATTTAGCACTCCGTCAGAAGCTAAATGCAGATGCGAAGGAAGCTATAGGTACGCCTCAGTCTCCATCGTCACCCAAACCGACTGCGACACCAACAGCTAAACCGACTGCGACACCGACGGCTAAACCAACTGCGAAACCGACGGTTAAACCGACTGCAACTCCAACGGTTAAACCGACTGCAACTCCAACAGCGACACCAACAGCAACTCCAACGACTACTCCCTAAGTTGTATCGGTAGTTTGATAGATAAAGAAATTGCTGATTGCTAAAGCTTTTTAGACCCAAAGCATTTTCCTGTAGGATAAGTAACCAAGTACACTCAGCACTCAGCACTTGTCTACATTCTTTGATTAGGTTCTTCTAAAGGTCTACCTTTAGGTGTTGGTAAAATTGGACGACGGTCATCGTAAGGCATGGGAATGTACTGTACGCTTGGCCGTCCTCCCTGGGGTTGGGGATACAAATCCATCAAATCGTAAATGGAACGGGGTAGTCCGACTGTGACAGGCAACCCCATTTCTGTGGCTTCTTCAACGGTAATGGGATAATCGTGAGTCACGCGTCCGGTTGTTAAGGCATCGATAATTGGTTCAATATTTTCTGGTTCAACTTTTTGTTTAGGGATATTATCTTTCAATAAAGTCCGCACAAAGCGTTGTACTTGTTGAATGGCTTTCTCTGACAAGTCTGCCATGATCAAAGTTTGATCATCAATTTCACCGATGGGTTTATCTTTAACTACTTTTAAAATGCTGGCGGCGGGGAAGTTACCTAATTGGGGATCAACTGGCCCCAAAACAGCGTTAGCATCCATAACAATTTCATCGGCGGCTAAGGCCAGCATTGTCCCACCACTCATGGCATAGTGTGGGACAAAAACTGTGACTTTTGCAGGATGACGAATTAATGCTCTAGCTATTTGTTCGGTTGCGAGTACCAAACCGCCGGGAGTGTGCAGAATTAAATCAATAGGAACATCTGGAGGCGTGAGGCGAATTGCCCGCAGAATTTGTTCTGAGTCTTCAATGGTGATGTAGCGGGAGATGGGAATGCCTAGTAAGCTGATGGATTCTTGACGGTGGATGAGCAAAATCACCCGACTTTTGCGTTCTTGTTGGAATTCTTGCAAGCTGCGAATACGCCGATATTCTACTTGGCGTTTTTGCCAGAGGGGTTGTAGAGAAGAAAGCAGCAGAAAAATCCAGAATAAATCACCAATACCGAATCCCATAGGTTTGATTGTCCAAAAATAACAGTTCTTGTGATTAATTGTGACAATCTTTGAGCGATCGCAAGTCTATCTAGGGGTTTATCTCACGTTACATATTAAATCAACTCATCAGGATTCACACCCAATTGGCGTAAACGTTCTGCTAATTGTTCTGCTTTTCTTCTTGCTTGTTCTGCTTCTTGTTTCGCATTTCTCGCTTCTTGTTCAGCAATTATCGCTCGTTCATTCGCCGCAGAAACTTCCTCGGTAGGTTCGGGTATCAATTCCCCTTCTAGGGTGAACCAGCGTAACCATAATCTTTCAATATCTCGAAATGCACCTTGCCATACACCTAAACTTAAACTTAACTCTGGCATAAGTATGCGTCCGTTAGTTAAATTTATGGGTTCATAATGACCACCAACTAATCCAAATGCTTGGAGTTCATTGGTATAACGACTAAACACAATATAGTAAGGAATCCGCAAAATTTTTTCATAAACTTCCCATTTACTCGGTGGTTTATCTTCTGCTTTTTCGCTGGTTCCTAAGTCTTCCGCTTCTGTACCGGGAGATAATAATTCCACAATCACAAAAGGATTTGCTGGCTCTTGCCAAGTGACATAACTTAATCGCAAATCTTCACCTTTGTAGAGTTTTTTAACTCCGACAACTCCAAACCAATCTGGGCGTTTGTACCATAAAGGATGCTGCAAATCATAATAAAGATTCAAGTCAGCCGCACTATAAACTAACTCTGGATTCCAGTTAATTGGTTGAAAAGTTAAATATAAAAGTAAAGGTTGTAAAAAATGAAAATCGTCTGGCAAACCTGGTTCCTCTGGATTATCGCTGGGTAAATCATACATTGTTGGTAGGGTTTCCCAAGGAGGACGGGGCGGATCAGATTGTGGGATGTATTTAGGGAATGTTGTCATAAGATGTAATTTGAGATGTTTAGATCCCCGACTTCTTCAAAAATTCGGGGATCTTATTATTCATGAATAATTGAAGATGGCTATATTTTAATTCAACAATTCAATGTGCGTTAGTCTACGGCACAACAAACGCTACTGGACTAAAGCTTATAATTACCGAACATTACTTGAGTGATAGTATAAAAAAATTTTCTTAATTGCTTATAAGTAACTATAACTGCCTAACTAACTTGGGGAACACTGAAATTAAGTCCAATTTAGAGTGTATGAAAAATGCCAGAATCTAAAGTTAGTGCTAGACTTTCCCCAGCAGACCGGGAAGCGGTGATGCAAGCAATTACGACCATCAAAGAAAAGTTACCGTTCTTAGTAGATTTGTCAACGGAGGAGCGTAAATCTTTACCGAAGCTGGGAGATAAGAGTCGCGCATTTGTGAGTAAGGCGTTGGAAATAGCTGCACAAAATCCCGACTTCTTACCGCGTTCTTTTGACTTAGATGAAATGCGCCGCGACATTGAATTATTTGAAGCTTTGTATCCGATTTTGCTGTCGTTGACACAACTGCAAGAACTGGTTGATGATACATCTGTGGCTGTGGGCAGTGAAGCTTATGCTGCGGGGTTGCTAGTTTATAACTATGCAAAAGCTAGTGGTAAAGGCGCAGGTTTAGAGACAATGATTGATGATTTAGGACGAAGATTTGCGCGGAAAACTAAAAAAGTCCAGCCACAAGCTTTGTAAGTTGAGTAATTAACTCGACATTTGAGTTTCTGAGCCTGGATGGTTTAGTTTAAAATGAAAAACTCCGAGTTCAAAGCTTAAATTTTGCTGTTGTAGGTGAGAACGTTCTTGTTGCAAACGAGAACGTTTCTGTTTTAAGTAAGAATGTTTCTGTTTCAAGTGAGAATGTTCTTGGTTGAAACGAGAGCATTGCGGTTAAAAGTGAGAACGTTTTCGTTTCAAGTTAAAATTTTTGTGTTTGGAACTAGACTGTTGAGGGTTAACGAGCAATAAGTTTCAGTTCAGAATAACGCTAACGACTAGCTTGCTCTTGGATCTTCACTAGGAGGATGTAAGCCAGCATTAACCCAAAAACTCCGCGCACTCCTAATAGAGTCATCTTCGGGATAGCGTTCATCGTTTATATCAAGTCGCTTACAGGTTGCTCTACCAACGGGGGTAACTCCGATAATTGTCTTACCATCTGCTGACCAAAAGAAATGCTCTGACCAAATTTGCTGGCGAGGATTAAATAGAGGTACTACTGCGTTAGTCTCTGAGTCATATCCGGCGACAAAGTTGTAGCGACGCTCATTACAACGACGACAAGCCAAGGCTAGGTTATTAAGTTCATCAGAACCGCCAATAGATTTTGGTATTAAATGGTCTACTGTAAATCTTGTTGTAGAAATGCGTTCTGGAGAATGGCAATACTCGCACAGATAATTGGCACGTTTTCGGACAATTTCTTTAGTAGCATCATCAATCATTGTTTTGAGCTACTAACATCGCATTGATATGAGTAAAAATTCTATCTAGTTCTCCGATTTCTTCAAGTTCGATTACTTCTTCTGGAGTTAGTAGGTCAGCTTTTTTGCGTTCTAACAGTTCTTCCATTCGTGCTTGTAGTTGATCGTTAAATTTGAAAAGGTGAAACTTATCCAGCTTTTCTATTCTGATACTACCAATCAATGATGAAGGTCTAGCGATTACAGTTGTCATAGCCAGGGCAATATGAGTTATCGATATGTGCTTTTATTTTAGTGTTTTGATAGGTTTTAACTAGTTAATCTTGGAGTAAAACTGCACGCACCTTAATTATCTGTTTACTGTGTTGATGCTGCGATCGCACAACTGGCTACATAGCCAAGAATTAAGTCTTTCTAAATCCGCAATGGGTAATGCTGACTGAGTAGTTATCCTGTATGTATTAGAGCTTACACCCGAATCTGGTAATGAACCCACCAAATAAGCCCAAAAGTTTACAGGATATTCTCAAACAACGTCAGCAGTCAGGGTTTGTTGGTCGTGAGGAACAAGTTAATCTATTTCGCAAAAATCTAGAATTACCCTTAGAAGACTCCCGTCGCCACTTTTTATTTAATATTTGGGGTCAAGGGGGAGTTGGTAAAACTACACTGCTGCGTCAGTTTCGCCAAATTGTAGAAGGGGCAAAAATTATCCCGGCTTACGTTGATGAGGGTGAAAAAAGTGTCCCGGAAGTTATGGGGCGTTTGGCGGAAGACTTAGAACAGCAAGGTCATAGGCTGGGACAATTTACGGAACGCTACAAAGTTTATCGTCAGAAGCGTCAAGAATTAGAAACTGACCCCGAAGCACCACAAGGTTTCTCAGCTTTTGTGGGTAAGACTGTCGCTAAAGCAGGAATGGGTATGGCTAAACAAGTTCCCGGTTCTGGTGCGGTGTTTGGCTTGATAAATGAAGATGCTGTGGCGACTCAAGCCGGGGAATGGACAGCTTATGTAGCGAAAAAATTAGCAAATAAAGACGAAGTTCGCTTAGTCCAAGAACCTGTGGAGGTGCTAACTCCTTTATTTTTAGAAGATATTTCTAAAATTGCTCAAAAGTCTGGTCTTGGGTTGTTCTTTGATACCTATGAACGCAGTGAGGAATTTCTCGATAGCTGGCTGCGGGAAATTCTCGACGGTCGTCACGGTGAAATTCCTGCCAATATATTGATGATTATTGCTGGTCGGCAAGAATTAGATAAAAACCATTGGGCATTTTATGAGGGGTTAATGGTTCGTTTCCCTTTAGAACCATTTACAGAAGCAGAAGCCCAACAATATCTCACACGTAAAGGGATTACCAACAGTCGAGTTATTGAAGTAATTTTACGCCTTTCGGGAAAATTACCTTTACTAGTCGCCACCTTAGCGGCGGAAACTCCCAGTGACCCCACTCAAGTAGGTGATCCTAGCGGTACAGCAGTAGAACGCTTTTTAAAATGGATTGATGACCCCAAGCGGCGACAATTAGCTGTAGATGCGGCGCTTCCCCTGTGTTTAAATCGAGATGTGTTGGCTAAATTGCGAGGAGAAGAAGAGGCGGACGGTTTATTTAGCTGGCTGAAAGAAATGCCATTTATTGACGAACGCACCGATGGTTGGGCTTATCATGATGTGGTCAAAACGCAAATGCTTCGCCACAAGCGGCTTGTATCACCGCAAAGTTGGGCTGATTTGCATGGCAAGTTAGCAGATTATTACGACACCTTGCGAAATAATTTACACCTAGAGGAAGACAAAAAACAGCGCGATTCTGCATGGCAAAATTACACCCTCAATGTTTTGTATCACGGTTTATGTCAGTCACCACAGAGAAGTTTACCTGCTGCTTTAAATGAATTCCTCGCTGCACTGAAAAATCAACTTTCTTTTGCTAAACGCTGGGCAGAAAGAATGATGCAAGCAGGTAAAGATACGGGTGTAGCTGAAATTCAGCGTTGGGGTGAACAATTAGCCAATGGTTTAAAAGCTTATGATGAAGACCAGTATGAAACTGCTGTTGAAATGTTCACAGCGTTGTTGAGTAATAGCTTTATTGAAGTCAAGTGGCGTGCAGTAGCTTTAGACTGGCGTGGTTATGTTTATACTCAATCTAAGCAATACTCCAAAGCTTTAGAAGATTTAACAGAAGCCATAACATTAGATCAAGAAGAAGCTGAATATTTAGTCGATAGAGGTTGGACTTACCGCTTAATGGAGCGTCATCAAGAAGCACTGGCAGATTACAACCGCGCCATTGAAATTAATCCTAAATATGACTTGGCGATCGCAAATCGTGGTGAAACTTACCGTTTAATGGAGCGTTATCCCGAAGCACTGCAAGATTTTGACCGCGCCATTGAACTTAATCCTAAATCTGATTGGGCGATCGCAAATCGTGGTGAAACTTACCGCTCAATGGAACGTTATGAGGAAGCACTGCAAGATTTCCACCTTGCTACTGAACTTAATCCTAAATCTGATTGGGCGATCGCACATCGCGGTGAAACATACCGTTTAATGGAGCGTTATCCCGAAGCACTGCAAGATTTTGACCGCGCTATTGAACTTAATCCTAAATCTGACTGGGCGATCGCACAACGTGGTGTAATTTACCGCTTAATGGAGCGATATCCCGAAGCAGTGCAAGATTTTGACCGCGCCATTGAACTTAATCCTAAGCTTGACTGGGCGATCGCTAGTCGTGGAGAATTGTATTTTTTAATGGAGCGTTATCACGAAGCACTGCAAGATTTTAACCTCGCTATAAATTTAGATGCAGATAATGATTACTATTTATATACGCGTGGTTTAACATATAAAGCACTTCAGCAAAAAGATAAAGCACAGGCTGATTTAGAACTTGCTATCAAGATTGCTAAACAAAGCTACGAAAAAGATGCTAAAAACTGGCGTAATACTTTTAATTTAGCTCTCTACTATTTAGCAGCCGAAGACCCAAAATCAGCAGAAGATTTGTATCATTATGCGCTATCTCAAAGTGCTTCCTTGCATATTAAACTCGAAGCAATTCAAGACCTAAAAGACTTTTTAACAATTTTCCCTAATCATGTACAAGCTCAATCTATGCGTGAGTTATTACAATCTTCCTTGAAGGTTTAAAGTGATACAGTACTGGTGACATATTTGAGAGAACCTATGAGTAAATGCTTAATTAACTCTCTGCTGAGAAATTGCAGTTGGGTTGATTGGCTGTGGGTGGCTTTATCTAAATCTTCATCACGCAGATATTGTTCTTGCTTTCATCTCAACACCCAGACATTCATTCTCTACTCCTTACTTTCAAGCTAGTTAACAGCCTGTTGCCGTATTCAGTCATCCCATTCATATTGACTTTTATTCCCAAAAGTTCTAGATTCATTTGTTGAGATAGTTGAAATTAATTGTCAAAAATACTGCAAATAGTTCCTAATGGGGAGTTAGAAATGACTGTAAGTAAAAGGGGCGTATTGGGTGCTGGTGCTGCATTTGCGGCGCTGACAGGTTTGGTTGTTGGCAGTTTTGGGGTGATGCAGACAAAGAATGCTAATGCTAACTCCATTCCTAATCAACAAGCGCCACACTTACTTGCCCAAGCTAAAAGACTAAATAATTTAACAGTAATTTTTCCCAGTCGTTCTGACTCTACAGATTTGCAAACTAAAGCCAACGCTGTCGCTAGATTTCTGTCTAACGAGTTAAAGATTCCCGTTAAAGCGCAGATTGGTGATGATACTGCGGCGGTGGAAGCTTTGAGAGCGAATCGCGCTGATGTGGCTTTTCTTAGCAGTCGTCCGGCGTTGAAGGCTGAACAATTGGCAAATGCAAAGTTGTATCTCGCAGAAGTTCGTGATAATTACTCTGGTAGATACACTTATAATTCCATATTTGTTGTTCCCAATAATAGCCCACTAAAAACCAGAAATACTGCTCAAGCAACCCTAGGACAACTACGGGGTAAGCGGATGGCGTTTACTTCCCCAACTTCTGGTTCAGGGTTCGTTTTCCCGGTGAGTGAGTTGGTAAAACAAGGATTTGTCCCCAACCGCGATCGCCTTGATGGTTTCTTCGGTCAAGTTGCTTACGGTGGTAATTACAGCAAAGCTTTACAAGCTGTTGTGCGTGGTCAGGCTGATGTCGCGGTTGTTTCTGAGTATGCGATGTTCCCTCCGTACATCACCGCCCAAGAAAAAAGCCAGTTAAGAATATTACATAAAATCTCCGGTGTTCCCGCCCACGGTATCGCCATTGATGATGATGTCCCAGTTCAAGACAGAGAAAGATTAATCAACGCTCTACTCAAGTTAAATCAGTCACAAAATAATCAACTATTACGTAACTTATACAATTCCACCGAATTGGTGAGAGTTGATCATAACCGTCACTTGTCTCCAGTTCGCACCGCCCTTTCTCGCATTGGAATTGCACCGTAAATTCAGTAAAACAAATCAAAAGATCCCTGACTTCTTTAAGAAGTTGGGGATATAAAGCCATTAATTAGGATTTCGAGGTATAGGATGGGTAATTTTGTAATTGAATGCCATAACCTAGAGACAGCTTATGCTGCTTCTTTGAACCGTCCTATCCTGAATGGCGTTAGTTGTCAGATTAAACAGGGCGAGTTTGTGGTTTTACTGGGACTCAATGGTGCGGGTAAATCTACATTACTGCGATCGCTTGTAGGATTAGTCCCCTTCACCAAGGGAGAAATTCACATCAACGGTGTGACAATGAATCCCCGCACATTACCCCAAATTCGCCGCAATGTGGGGATGTTATTCCAGGGAGGCGGATTAATTCGGCAGTTGTCAGCCATTGATAATGTATTGTGTGGCAGATTGGGTGTCAGGAAAACTTGGCAGACATTATTTGGTTTTCCCCAACGCGATCGCCTTTTAGCAATGGATTTACTTGCACAGTTGGGTTTAAAAGAACAGGCTTATCAAAAAACTAGTCAACTTAGTGGCGGACAGCAACAACGTGTAGCGATCGCCCGTGCATTAATTCAATCACCGCAGATACTCTTAGCTGATGAACCAATTACAGGTTTGGATGTTGTCGCCTGTCAACAGGTAATGGAAACCTTATCAGAATTGCACCAGCAAGGGATGACGATTGTGACAGTGTTGCACGATTTAGGTATAGCTGCACAATACGGTCAACGTGCGATCGTTTTAGAAGCCGGACGCATTGTTTACGACGGACTTTGTGAAAACTTGCAAGCCCAATTTGTCAAATGTTAAACTCAAAAACTCTTCGCTGTTATCCTTGGATCAGTCCCTTACTCATCCTATTAATTATCGTTGTAGTTTATACTTGGGCTTTGCGAGGTATCAAAGTCGATTTTGAATTGCTGACATCTAGCTGGCCTTACATCACCGATTTTGTTTCTCGTTTATTTCCCCCAGATACCACGGTTATAGATATAGCAATTAAAGCACTTATAGAAACAGTGCAGATGTCTTTGTGGGGAACCACCGTGGGTGCAATTTTATCTTTACCCATTGCTGTCGCTAGTGCTAGTAATGTTGCACCTAGTTGGTTGCAATGGTTAGCCAACTTACTGCAAAACGCAGTCCGTTCCGTTCCTTCCATTATTTTAGGGTTAATTTTCGTCGCCGCCACTGGCTTAGGCGCACCCGCCGGAACTTTAGCCTTAGCAATTTACACTATCGGCTATTTAGCCAAGTTCTACCAACAAGCCATTGAAGCCGTCAATGCCAAGTCTTTAGAATCTTTGCAAGTGATGGGTGCATCAAGATTTCAGATTATGCAGTACGGCATTTTACCCCAAGTCTTACCCTTGGGTTTAGGCTACACCTTATGGATGTTTGAGTATAATATCCGCGCCGCTTCCGTGTTGGGTGTAGTTGGTGCTGGTGGAATTGGCTTTCAATTGAAGAGTTACATTGATGGTTTTGAGTACAACAAAGCCACAACTATGATGTTAGTGCTGTTGGTAGTTGTAACTGTAATTGATACCTTTAGTAGTAAATTACGTCAGCGACTAGATTCCATGTAGTCGCACTTATCAAACTGTTGATTTACGATCAAGGTTAAAACCGAGGACTTAAGTGAATGCAAACCTTTACAGACATTGGTACATTGATTGTTCGCACACCAGGAACACTTGGTGGCCGTCCTCACATAGCAGAAACCAGAGTATCTGTACAAAGAGTTGCAGCTTGGTACAAAATGGGTCTAAATGCTGAGGAAATAGTTGAAAGAATGGGTAACTTGACTTTAGTGCAAGTATATGCAGCATTGACTTATTATCATGCTAATCGGTCAGAAATTGAAGCTTACCTCACGGTTGAAAAGTCCAACTATGAACAATTAGCAGCATTGATGAATCAGTCATTATGAGCAAAATACGGCTGTTAATAGATGAGGATGCAATGGATCATCGATTTGTTACATCATTAAGAGCCAGAGGCGTAGATGTGACAACAGTTGGAGAATTAATTAGAACTGGTTTGAGCGATGAAGAACAGTTAGCTATCTCAACTGAACAGCAGCGTGTATTTTATACATTTAATGTTGGTGATTTCTACCAGTTGCATAGTCTTTACATGACAGAAAACAGAAATCATTCAGGAATTGTTATTTCCACACAAGATTATTCAATTGGTGAGCAGATGGGACGAGTTTTGAAGTTGATGACAACTAAATCTGCTAAAGATATGGAGAATCAGCTAGTTTTTCTGAGTGCTTATGCTGGAGAGTAAGTTTATCAGTGTGTGTATATTTATAATGTACTGATTAGTTACATACTTACATACAGATTAAAATTTAAAGGCTTCACAATTAAGGAGCTAATATGGCACTTAACGACTTTAGATCAGTATTTTTACCTTACTGTCTGGACAAACAATCTGATGGACGATACGTGGTGTTGAACAGAGAATATAAGCCTATCGGCTTTAAGACTACAGAAAATATTGAATATGAAGACTATCCTATTTGTGTTGAATTAAAAGGTATAACTTCAACAACAGCAGCAAAGCTCTCTTATAAGGGAGATCCAAATACAGACAGAATTTATCTATACAATGATGGCTGTGTCCCTACAAAAAGTGCTGAATATATGGAGAATTATCTTAAACGTTTAGAAATTCTGGCAAAGCTTAAAGTTGACTAGTTAAGTAATCGCAATTATTTTTACGTAAAAACTCTATTAAAAAACCCAGCTACAACTCTTGCATCTACCTTGCAAAAGTTGTAGCCAAGTTTTTAGGGAACACACTAATCTTCTAACTTTATAATTTTCTCATTAAATTACAGAAGTTTTTACAGAAACTTCATTGAAATTAGATATTTTTATTGGTAATAATTCTGAGTTATCAGTTTGCTTATCTTCCTGCTTTTCAGCAAAGTGCTTGTCCATTAGTGAAGCAACTTGCTCTGTTTGAATGCGGCTGTAGCGGGTTTTATCTGGCATAACTACATTAGGGCCTGCTTTGCAGTTTTTCATGCAGCCTGTACCTTTGATAGTAACTTGGTCTTCTAAACCGCGATCGCTCAATGCCGCCTCAAATGCCTGACAAACCTGTTTCCCGCCACGTTTCCAACAATCTGACTTTTGACACATTAAAATTGTCTGCTTCGTCTTAGCTGGTTTGACTTGAGTCACATTACTAGCTGGTGGTTCCTGTAATGCTGTGCTGGTTGCAACTCTTCCTAAATCAGAACGTGCAGCCATCACCCGTTCTGCTTTTAGGGTATACTCACTCTTTTTTTCGTCGTATTTTTTCGTACCAACAACTTGCAGCCAAGTACCTTTTGGTAAACGCAAATCAAACGCAGCCCTTAAGGGTTTAGCCAGCTTTACATAGCATTCACCTTCAGAAGTTTCTAATTTCAAGCCTTTTAGCTTATAACCATCTTTAATAACAAAATCTATAAATCTGCCTTCCAAACAAAATTCCGTAATTTCTTGACTGTAGATTATAGCCATCTTTTTTGTCCTATTTTTTACTGAATAATTTTGTTCTAATCACGTAATAACTTGCAGACATCTGTCCTTGGTTATTACTTTCAGTAGCGGCTTTGCCAGCTATTCTCAAGAATCTGAATTAGTTCTGGACGGCAGGCGAGAAATCGTTGCATCACACACCAAAATTGAACCATTGCCAAAGGATTAGCAATTTCAACTTGCAACGGCTGGTTAGTCTCACAGCAACAGGGAATATCTAGCTCATTTAAACGTTGATAGACTTGCCAGCGGTCTGCCCAATTAACTTCAACTACGTACTTCTGGTCTATTTCTGAACCGGAACTAAACGATTTCAAGAGACGAACCCTCAAAAGTGCGACAAATTTGCAGTAACTAGTTTGCTTTCGCTCCTCGATTCTGACGAATCTTAGGATTACAGCTTCTTTAAATAAGGATAACCTAAGTGCGAACTATTCTCAGTTATTCTCTAATGGAAATATGAAAATTTCTCATTAATTTTGGGTTAAGCACAAGCTCAACCGCTTATGTCATCAAGCTTTGACCTGATTTTAATTTTGCAAAAATTTTTTAAATTTTTTTCAGCTTAATTTTTAGGTAACTAGTATTGTGGATGAGAATGACTGTCTGCACTTAGTTTCTATCACTTCATCGATACACCACTATCTTTCGGCTGGTATGAGTACTGGTAATGAAGAATAGTCTTATTTAACCTAGTTGTTCTACTGGAAATGTAAAGCAGAATTAGTCTCAAACCCTTTTGAATCCTACCTCCTAGCGCCTGACTTCTGTCTTTTTACTGATGTCTCCCTTGTTTTCGCTGATGCGCGACTTTTCTACTTGGTAATTTCTACTATTAGTAAATATTTCTACAATCTCAAGATATACGCCTAATGAAGTAGGCGCAGATTAACTCGATAAAAAGCAAAAATTTGCAATTATAGCCACAAAAAAATTTAGAAATTTATGATATTCTTTGAACTTGCTTTTATTTTTAGAATGTTAATATGTAAAAACTAAGCAGTTAAAAACTGTAACTGCAAAAAAGCGAGGAGAACTATGTCTGATACACAAACTTTGTTACAAAATTTCGGTCAGGTTTATGACAATCCTGTATTGTTAGACCGTAGTGTTACTGCTCCAGTTACAGAAGGACTCAACGTTTTATTAGCTAGTTTTCAGGCGTTATACTTGCAATACCAAAAACATCATTTTGTTGTAGAAGGTGCAGAATTTTACTCATTACATGAGTTTTTCAACAGCAGTTACAATGAAGCACAAGACCACGTTCATGAAATTGGCGAAAGACTTAATGGTTTAGGTGGCGTACCCGCTGCTTCTTTTAGCAAATTGGCAGAACTAACCTGTTTTGAGCAAGAGTCTGATGGTGTATATTCTTCGCGCAAAATGGTAGAAAATGACCTAGCCGCCGAACAAGCAATTATTAATGTAATTCGTCGTCAAGCTGCTCAGGCTGAGAGTTTGGGCGACCGTGGGACACGCTATTTATACGAAAAAATTCTGTTAAAGACTGAAGAACGAGCTTATCATTTAGCTCATTTCTTAGCCAAAGACAGTTTAACCTTGGGTTTTGTACAACCTGCTCAAAACTAGAAATCTCATTATCTAGTCTATTCTTGATACTGCTGCGGCAAAATCTGACAGCACGGAACATTAAGAAAAGGTAAAAAATGACAGAGAAGTAGTTAGTATCTCTGTCATTTTTTATTTAGATATGCCAAAAATTACCAGATGAAATTATTATTTAGTTAGATATTAAAAATTATTAGCAATTAAGTAAATGATAAATATTTTTATTTAAGAAATATTTCATAACTTGTTGAAGAATAATATAAGTTGGAAACTCATATTTAAATTATGAGATTTAATAGCAACTTAAATAAAAATTATTGGCAGATAATTGAGAGTTTGGGTTTTGAGAATTAATTAAAACTGTAAACACAAAAAAATCTGGATACTGAGTTAGTAAAGACGAGTCAGGCACATGAGATAGTAAATAGAGATATATTCGTCAATAGTCATTCGTCGATAGTAATTTGTTGTTTGTTCATCTTTCACTACACATCTGTTACCCTACTACCTTTTCTCTGGCTGCGGCGATCGCACCCGGAAAACTTGATAATAAACAACATGACTGAGGGCAAACACCCTTAAAATAATCAGGATTTGTATTTTCGTACTCCAACCCCAAGACTATGCCCCGCCGTCAAGACCTCAAAAAAATACTCCTATTAGGATCTGGCCCCATTGTAATTGGACAGGCCTGTGAGTTTGACTACTCTGGAACCCAAGCCTGTAAAGCGTTACGAGAAGAAGGCTATGAAGTGGTGTTAGTCAACTCCAATCCTGCCACAATTATGACTGACCCAGAAACGGCCGATCGCACTTACATTGAGCCGTTAACACCAGAATTAGTTGCTAAAGTCATCGCCAAAGAACGCCCAGATGCTTTACTCCCGACAATGGGAGGACAAACTGCCCTCAACCTCGCCGTTGCTTTAGCTAAAAACGGTGTCTTAGATCAATATAATGTGGAATTAATTGGCGCAAAGTTAGCCGCGATCGAAAAAGCGGAAGACCGCAAACTATTTAATGAAGCGATGGCCAAGATAGGCGTGCATGTCTGTCCTAGTGGTACAGCTTCATCTTTAGAAGAATCCAAAGCGATCGCCCGCAAAATTGGCAGTTATCCCCTCATTATCCGTCCTGCCTTTACAATGGGGGGGACTGGTGGTGGTATTGCCTACAACCAAGAAGAATTTGAAGAAATGGCGCAAGTGGGGATTGATGCAAGTCCTGTATCGCAAATTCTCATTGACCAATCTCTCCTCGGCTGGAAAGAATATGAATTAGAAGTGATGCGCGATTTAGCAGATAACGTGGTGATTATCTGTTCCATCGAAAATCTCGACCCGATGGGTATCCACACAGGGGACTCCATCACCGTTGCACCCGCCCAAACCCTCACCGACAAAGAATATCAGCGGTTGCGGGATATGTCCATTAAAATCATCCGCGAAATTGGCGTAGAAACTGGCGGTTCTAATATTCAGTTTGCTGTTAATCCTGTGACTGGGGATGTGGTTGTGATTGAAATGAACCCCCGCGTATCTCGCAGTTCCGCACTGGCTTCTAAAGCTACAGGCTTCCCGATAGCGAAGATGGCGGCGAAGTTAGCTGTGGGTTACACCTTGGATGAAATTAAAAACGACATCACCAAGAAAACCCCCGCATCCTTTGAACCAACAATAGATTATGTAGTTACCAAAATTCCCCGCTTCGCCTTTGAAAAATTCCCCGGTTCTGAACCAGTGCTGACAACACAAATGAAATCTGTTGGGGAAGCAATGGCTATCGGACGTACATTCAACGAATCCTTCCAAAAGGCGCTGCGTTCTTTAGAAACCGGACGCGCGGGTTGGGGTTGTGACAAAGCGGAAAAATTACCCAGTGGTGAACAAATCCGCGCCTTATTGCGGACACCGAATCCCGATCGCATTTTTGCTGTGCGTCACGCTATGCAAGTCGGGCTAACTATTGACGAAATCTATGAACTCACAGGGATTGACCCTTGGTTTTTAGATAAAATGCAGCAGTTGTTGGAGACAGAAAAATTTATCAAGCGCACCCCGTTAAAACAGTTGACGAAAGAGCAACTATATGCAGTAAAACGGGAAGGATTTAGCGATCGCCAAATTGCTTTCGCCACCAAAACCACAGAAGATGAAGTTAGGGCATATCGCCAAGAATTAGGAATTGTACCAGCTTACAAAACTGTTGATACCTGCGCGGCTGAGTTTGAGGCGTTTACTCCTTACTATTATTCCACCTACGAAGAAGAAAGCGAAGTTTTACCCTCAGATAAACCCAAAGTGATGATTTTGGGTGGTGGGCCGAACCGTATCGGTCAGGGAATTGAGTTTGACTATTGTTGCTGTCACGCCTCTTATGCTTTAAAAGGTGCAGGCTATGAAACTATCATGGTCAACTCCAACCCAGAGACAGTTTCTACTGACTACGATACTAGCGATCGCCTCTACTTTGAACCATTAACCAAAGAAGATGTTCTCAACATCATCGAAGCCGAAAACCCCGTGGGAATCATAGTCCAATTCGGCGGACAAACCCCTCTGAAACTATCACTTCCCCTCCAACAAGCACTCAGCACTCAGCACTCAGCACTCAGCACTCAGATTTGGGGTACATCCCCCGATTCCATCGACACCGCTGAAGACAGAGAAAGGTTTGAGAAGATTCTCAAGCAATTAAATATTGCACAACCACCCAACGGAATTGCGCGGAGTTATGAAGATGCGTTGATTGTGGCTAGACGCATTGGTTATCCTGTGGTGGTGCGTCCTAGTTATGTCTTAGGTGGACGCGCAATGGAAATTGTCTACTCTGATACAGAACTGGAACGCTACATGACCTTTGCAGTGCAGGTAGAACCAGAACATCCGATTTTAATTGATAAGTTCTTAGAAAATGCCATCGAAGTTGATGTAGATGCGATCGCCGATCATACCGGACGGGTGGTGATTGGTGGCATCATGGAACACATCGAACAAGCCGGAATCCATTCAGGAGATTCTGCTTGTTCTTTACCCTCAATTTCTCTTCCCCCAGCGGTACTTAGTCAAATCAGAACTTGGACTGTCCAACTGGCGCAAGCGTTGTCAGTTATCGGGTTAATGAATATTCAGTTTGCGGTGGTAGGTGTCGGCTCATACTCTCCCCAAGTTTACATTCTCGAAGCTAACCCCCGTGCTTCCCGGACTGTACCTTTTGTTTCTAAAGCTACAGGTGTGCAATTGGCGAAGTTGGCATCCTTAATTATGTCGGGTAAAACTCTTGAGGAATTAGGCTTTACTGAGGAAGTCATACCCTCACATATTGCCGTGAAAGAAGCAGTTCTACCGTTTAATAAATTTCCCGGTACAGATACAATATTAGGCCCGGAGATGCGCTCAACTGGTGAGGTGATGGGCATAGATAGCGACTTTGGCCGCGCCTTTGCCAAGGCAGAATTAGCTGCCGGTGAGCGTTTACCCCTCAATGGTACTGTATTTGTCTCCATGAGCGATCGCGACAAAGCCGCAGCCGTTCCTGTAGTCAAGGAATTTATTGACTTAGGCTTTACCGTCATGGCGACCTTCGGTACACGCCAGGCACTTCAAGAAAATGGATTAAAGGTTGAATTGGTGCTGAAACTTCACGAAGGTCGTCCCCACGTCCTTGATGCGATTAAAAACCAGAAGATTCAACTAATTATCAACACCCCTTCTGGCGAAGAAGCGCAAACTGATGCCAGACTCATCCGTCGCACAGCCTTAGCCTACAAAATCCCCATCATCACTACTATTGCTGGGGCTAAGGCTACCGTTGCTGCTATCCGTTCTCTGCAAAATACTACTTTGGACGTAAAAGCCCTCCAAGATTATTCCATGAAGAGTTTGTCGTAACTCTGCCCGGCGTGGCACTGAATTTGACTGGAGTATGAAGGGTGTGGAGGAAGTTTAAAGATTTCGCTTGTCTCCTACCCTTTTTTTATGAATCTGCTTAAAGCAGTATTTACAAGGAAAATTAAGTAATTATTATAGAAGAAACATTATAGTTACTATTGCGATATTTTAACAAATATGAGTAAACTAATTTTTCTCTCTGCGAATATTTATTAACTAACCTAGAGCGATCGCTCTCAGCAACATGAAGTAATTATGCTTATGCCAAAAGGTTGATTTGTCGGAGTTTCAGCCCTCACACCAGAGCCAAAGCAAACAAATGACTTTTATCTACCCCTTAACCATAGTCTATAGTTCTCATTCTGGTTTGATGACCAACAAAGGTTTATTCACTAATGTGGTTAACCTATCAAAACCATTCTCAATTCCAATCATTTTTCGGCTGTGGGGCTTTTCAAGATTTCTCATAAATGTTACAATTTTTAATAAAGATTAAAGAGAAAAGGTGTTGTTCTAGCTACCTTTATCTATCCGTAGATACTTGTACAAACTCAGGAAAAACTGTAACCTCTAGCAGTTAAGAGCGTAATTTTTGATTAATAAAAGCAACCGATACCAACGGACGCGTAAATCGTAAACCTAATATGTGTTTCCAGTCAAACTGGGCAGCACCCAAACAAACATCTATTTATTAGTTATCTACTAGTTGAATGACTCAAGCAATCAACCCAACACCACCAATGAGTAGCGCCATGAAGACCGCTCCGACAGCTACAGACCTCGTGCGGACTTACCTGCGTGAGATCGGCCGTGTACCACTGTTAACTCATGAAGAAGAGATTCGTTATGGCAAACAAGTGCAGCGTTCAACCGCTTTACAAGAAGTCAGAGAATCCTTAGCTAGTCAGTTGGGGCGTGAACCGACTTTAGAAGAGTGGGCAAAAGAGTCGAAACTAGACATAGCCGATTTGAACGAAGCGATCGCCTATGGTGAAATTGCGAAACGGAGAATGGTTGAAGCCAATTTGCGCTTAGTAGTATCTGTAGCTAAGAAGTATATCAAGCGTAACGTTGATTTACTTGACCTGATCCAAGAAGGCAGTATTGGAATGCAGCGCGGCGTAGAAAAATTCGACCCCACCAAAGGTTATCGATTTTCTACTTATGCTTACTGGTGGATTCGCCAAGCAATTACGCGAGCGATCGCCGAAAAAGCCCGCACTATTCGCCTACCCATTCATATCACAGAAAAACTCAATAAAATCAAAAAAGCCCAGCGTCAATTATCGCAAAAACTCGGACGCGCCCCCTCCGTCGGTGAATTGGCGCAAGAACTAGACCTAACCCCCAAGCAAGTCAGAGAGTATCTCGAAAAAGCCCGTTTACCCCTATCCTTAGATCTGCGATTGGGAGATAACTACGACACCGAACTCGGAGAAATGCTAGAAGACCCAGGCGCTTCTCCCGAAGAGTTTGTGATGCAAACCTCTCTTTCATCTGATTTAGAGCGAGTTATGGAAGAACTCACCCCCCAGCAGCGAGAAGTCATCACCTTACGCTTTGGGTTAATTGATGGTCAAGCTTTAACACTGGCCAGAATCGGTGAAATCTTAAATATCAGTCGTGAACGAGTTCGCCAAATTGAACGCGAAGCTTTAAACAAACTCCGCAAATCCAAAGCTGCTATGAATGAGTATTTGGCGAGTTAGTCATTTGTCCTTTGTCCTTTGTCATTAGTAGTTCACAAATGACAAATGACCAATGACAAATGACCATTAGGCGAGAAAATACTCTGGTTTTGGTACGGTTACACCGACTTCCAAGTGAGAATGTGCTTGTTAAATTATTTAACAGGAACACCAAAACGGCAGCTACGTTAAATAAACGACAGGCACTTATTATCTCAGTTGCAAACATAGCAGCCAGCAACGGTACTACAGGAGGTAAAACGTGAGTAACCAATCCAATCGAGTGTCAGAATTTTTTTATAGCGACGCATCGGAAACCAGCAACTTTCTGTGGCAGTATGTTAAATCTTTAAGTCCTGAAACAGTTAGCCAGTTATCTCAACCAACATCTCCCGAAGTTTTCCAAGTGATGGAACGCAACATTGTGGGTTTGTTAGGCAACTTACCACCCGAACACTTCAATATGACTATTACCACTAGTAGGGAGAGCCTTGGCCGTTTGCTGGCTTCCGCAATGATTAGTGGTTATTTCCTACGTAACGCTGAACAACGTATGGACTTTGAAATAGCATTACAAGGTACGGAAACCAATCATCAAGAAATTGAAGAGTAATGGCAAGTTGTTGAGTTTATTTCAGCCGATGTGCAGAACTCAGATTCGTTTCCTGCGGAATCCTGACAACCTACCTTACCTAAATTCTAAATCCCTGTAATGCGTTAGCGACATCTTCAATACAGCCACTAATCGCTAACGCAATGAGGATTGTATCAATGTTAATCTAAATTGGATTTCTAATAGTAGATTAATCAAAAAGCAATCAAATCATAACTTGTTACTTTGTACGGCATCTGCGACAATATTGAATAAATTAAAGTAATTTCGACTATTAATCTAAAAAACTCGGCAGACTAATTTAGTGTCTGCCGAGTTTTTTGATCAGTCACCTATCATTCTCATAAACTATGACTGAAATTAGTTCTATTCCCCATAAAATTATTGGTGTCGCTGTTATTTGGAACGACCAGCAGCAAATTTTAATTGATCGCCGTCGTCCACAAGGTGCAATGGGTGGCTTGTGGGAATTCCCTGGTGGCAAAATTGAACCAGGAGAAACAATTGAAGAGTGTATCCGGCGGGAAATAGCCGAAGAACTGGGTATAGAAATTGCAGTGAAAGACCATCTCATCACCATTGACCATACTTATACTCATTTGCGCGTGACTTTAACCGTGCATCACTGTCACTTCCTCGCAGGTATTCCCCAACCCTTAGAATGTGATGAAATTCGCTGGGTAAGCTTAGATGAATTAGAAGATTATGCTTTTCCCCAAGCTAACGGTCAAATTATCGCTGCCCTGAAAAGTTCTGCGTAGGTTAAATTCAGAAGAAAATAAGAAATGACCAATGACCAATGACCATTGTTCACAAGTAACAATGTATTAACTCAATTCAGTTCATGGCGGCAATTTTCTACAATAATGCCAGGGAATATAAAAAATGGTGTCTGCAAGCAAATGTCTAAAACTGTTGCCGACGTAATGAGCCGTGACCCGATTGTTGTGCGGGCGGAAACTCCTCTGAAGGAAGCCATTCAAATTTTGGCAGAGAAACGCATCAGCGGGCTACCTGTGGTGGATGATGTCGGTAAATTGGTGGGGATTATCTCCGAAACAGATTTGATGTGGCAAGAAACTGGTGTAACTCCACCTGCTTACATCATGTTTTTGGATAGTGTCATCTATTTAAAAAATCCTGCTACTTACGATCGCGATTTACATAAAGCATTAGGGCAAACTGTTGGAGAAGTTATGAGCAAAAATGCTGTAACAATTTCTCCCAACAAAACATTAAAAGAAGCAGCACAAATGATGCACGATCGCAATGTGCATCGCTTACCTGTATTAGATACTGAAGGTCAAGTAGTTGGCATTCTTACCCGTGGTGATGTGATTCGGGCAATGGCAGCAAGTTGATAGTCATTAGTCATTAGTCCTTTGTCATTAGTTAGGAGTTTCTTGACTATTGACTATGGACATTTGACTATTAACTATGGACTATTTTTTAAAACATCTTTGAAATTAGGATTATTAAATGAGTATTACTCCTGAGTCGGTAAGACAAATGCTCAGTTCTGAGGATTTGGGCGATCGCTTGCGTGCTGTCAATCAAATCCGTGACTTAGAACCTGTGATTGGTTTGGAACTAGTGCAGATTGCTATAGGCGATAGCAACTCTAGAGTGCGGTACTCAGCAGTGAGTCAAATGGATACACTCGGTACACAAGATTTGCAATTATCTTTGGATATTTTACGCGATCGCTTGCTCAATGACCCTGAAGCTGATGTGCAAGCCGCCGCCGCTGACTGTTTAGGGGCGCTGAAACTACACGATGCGTTTGCAGATTTAGAGCAGCTTTACCACTCTACTGGTGAGTGGTTAGTCCAATTCAGCATTATTGCCACATTAGGCGAGTTAGGTGATCCGCGTTCTTTTGAATTACTCAAAGAAGCACTTTCATCCGAGAACGAATTAGTGCAAACTGCTGCTATCAGTTCCTTTGGAGACTTAGGAAATATCGAAGCAATTCCTCTATTAGCTCCATATTCTACCAATCCCGACTGGCAAATGCGCTACAGAGTTGTCCAAGCTTTAGCACGGTTAGGTGGCGCAGAAGCAAAATCGATATTAGAAACTTTGGTAAATGATGAAGTTGAAGCAGTCGCCATAGAAGCGCAGAAATCGTTACAGACTGTTTAGTTATTGGTAAATATCGTAGATCGCATCTGGAATTTAAAATGGTGCGATCGCTTTCCCTATCCGAAAAAACTAAAGATTATTTGTGTCACAATTGAGGAAAAGAATATATATCCTACAACCAGGCAAGCACTTATGTGTGTTATTCCTTAGTTATTATCTGAATATATTCATTCACAGCATCATATTGGTCAGTCATTCGCGCATATTTTGCTAATAAATCTAAATTTAAATCAGGCAACAAATTGCTTTTAGTAGCTTTTATATAGCTGTCACCTTGCAAACAATAAAGTGATAATAAACCATCTTCCCAAAACCAAACTTCAGGTACTCCTAAACGCTGATAAATTTTTAGCTTATTAATTCCACCACTTGTAACAGTTATTTCCAAAATTAAATCGGGAATTGGTTTTTTTGTTCCTAAATTATAAGACTCATCAGGTTCTCGTCGTGTATTATCTTCCTTATTACCTATAGTTGCACTTCCACGTCCATAAAACCGAATGTTCTTCATCCGCATATAGACTTCTAGTAACATCGCCAGAGTTTTTTTATTATCCTCGTGATCATCAGACAGGGGTGACATAATTTCTAGAAGACCGTCTAAATAAGTTAGCCTTGCGCTTGTCCCAGTAAGGGCAACATCAAGCTGTTCTAACTTTTCCCAACTGACATTGTACAGAAGAACGTAGGAAGTCTCAGCATTACTAGGTTGTTCCAAGACAAGGGAAGACATAAGCTAGACCATAGCGTGGCTTTTTTCTATGATAAAACCTAATATTAGTCTTTAATGAGGTGACGTTGAGCGTGGGGGGTGTTGACTAAACGCTGATATAGTATTTCTGGAATTTGCAGAGTAATTGTTTCTTTTGTCATTGTTCAATTCCCGCATAGGTCAATCATCGCTACGGTAGCCGCCAAACTTTGACGGTTTTGTCCATACTCCCACGGGCAAGGGTTTTGCCATCTGGACTAATAGCAACAGAACTAAACCCGTCAGAATAAGATGTGAGGGTGCGGATTTCTCTCCCTGTTGCGAGATTCCAAACTTTGATAGTTTGGTCGCCACTGGCACTGGCTAGGGTTTTGCCATCTGGACTAATGGCAACAGAACTAACAGAGCCTAAATGACCTATAAAGGTGCGGATTACTTTTCCTGTTGCAAAATTCCAAACTTTGATGGTTCTGTCAGCACTAGCACTGACAAGGGTTTTGCCATCTGGACTAATGGCAACAGAATTCACTGAGTCGGAATGCCCTTCAAGGGTGCCAATTAGCTGTCCTGTTGTGAGATTCCAAACTTTGATGTTTCTGTCAGCACTAGCACTGATAAGAGTTTTGCCATCTGGGCTGATAGCAACAGAATTCACTGAGTCGGAATGCCCTTCCAGAGTGCGGATTTCTTTTCCCGTTTCAGTATTCCACAATGTGATATTGGGGTTTTTGTTACGACTAGCACTGATAAGAGTTTTGCCATCTGGGCTGATGGCAATAGAATTCACTGAGTCGGAATGCCCTTCCAGAGTGCGGATTTCCTTTCCTGTTGTAATATTCCACACTTTGATGGTGTTGTCACGACTAGCACTGAAAAGAGTTTTGCTATCAGGGCTGATGGCAATAGTACTAACCGACTTGGAATGCCCTTCCAGAGTACGAATTTCCTTTCCTGTTGCAAGATTCCAAACTTTGATGGTGTTGTCACGACTAGCACTGAAAAGAGTTTTGCTATCAGGGCTAAACACGACGGAACGAACTGACTTCACATGACCTGTGAGAGTTCCTGTTAAGAACATTTCGCTAGTTTTACCCGTTAATTCACGGGTAATTAGAGATACTGGATTAGTCGGAAATAAACCATAACGAACATAACTATATATTTGAAGTCCTACTAAGGTAATAGCAACACCCAGCAGCACGTGTTTTGCCAACTTAGTATATTGTCTCGACGGCTGTGGCGATACTTCTGGATTTACTGGTGAATCTACTAATCTTTCTTTTGTGAGTACTTGATCCTGAGAAGATACTATGGCTGGTGACGATGATGGTGAAAATGAAATTAGTTGTTGATGTATTGGTAGTTGTGTTGGTGGAAAGTTGGCAAATTCTTGCTGGATATGAGTTACAGAAGGCTGTGGTGATGGATTTAAATCCTTTAATAATTCTTCTACTGACTCATAACGGTGATGAGATTCTTCTTGCAACAGTTTATCTAGCATCCGCCCAAATTCTTGACTCACCCCTTGTCGCAAATGATCTCTCCAACTAAAAACCCAGCCATAACCTTGTCGTTTCCACAACTCCCAAGGGTGAGTTCCACTCAACAGGTGAAAGCAAGTTGCACCAACACTATATAAATCACTGGAGGGTAAAGCTTCGCCACCTTGCATTTGTTCCATAGGTGCATAACCAAAAGAACCAATTTGAGTTCCCGCTTGCGTCACCGCTGTTGCGGTCAGTTGCTTGGATGCACCGAAGTCAATGAGTACTAACTTGCCATTACTATGGCGAATAATATTCTCTGGCTTAATATCACGGTGAATAACTTTTTGTTGATGAACTGTTTTGAGAATATCTAATAAATCCAGCAATAATTCCCTAACTTTATCTTCAGTGAAATGTCCTTGCTGTTGTAATTCTTTTAATAAATTCTGTCCTTCAATAAATTCCTGTACCAAGTACAGGCGTTTATCTTCATTAAAATACGCTAACAGTGTTGGTATTTGCGGATGTTTGCCTAACTGTTGCAGTCGCTTTGCTTCTTGTTCAAATAGTTCTGTGGCTTTTTTGAGTGCGCCTGTTCCCTGGACTTGCGGTGCAAATTGCTTGATGACGCAAGATTCATTAAGTTTGTCGATATCTTCTGCTAGATAAGTTTTACCAAATCCCCCGCCACCGATTGATTGAATTGGACGGTAGCGGTTTCTCAAAGCGATTAATGGCGCACCACAGCTAGAGCAGTACTCTACGCCATCAAAATGGGGTGGGTTGTGGCAAGCTGGATCTAGGCAGCAGGTCATAACTGTGCATCTGTCTGGAGGTGTAGTTATTATCGCTTAAGCATGGACTAATCTGAGTAGTTACCGCAAAATAATTAATATATTGAGTGTTAAGTTGGGATAAGTCACAATTGGGGGACAGACAATAAACCCAACAGACGAACAAGTACAAGCCTGTGTCCGTGTCTGCCAAATGTTATCAAATACCTACTTAGTCATCCACTAAATACTTGTGGCCAGGTTGTGACTATAAAAACTGCAACCGCTGCAACTGCTAACAAACCCTGAATCAAATTCCCTACTAATGTACCAACGACAATTCCAATACCTGCTTTGACTGCTGGCCATAATTCTCGGCGGTAAATAAATTCACCAATAATTGCACCTATTAGCGGCCCAAATAACATTCCTAGCAATGGCCCGCCAAAGGGTAAAGCTGGTAATAATCCCAAGATTCCTAAAACTAAGCCAACAACTGCGCCAATTTGTCCCCATTTACTAGCGCCAGCTTGTTTTGCTCCTATGTAACTGGCTAAAAAATCAACTCCGACACTTAAAAGCAAAACTAGAATTGTGACGATTAAAGGTATCTTAATTGCTGCGAAAGAACCACTAACAAGTCCCCAAATAATAATAGCAGCTAAAATTAAACTACTTCCAGGAATCGCTGGGACTACAGCACCAATAATTCCGACAATCATTAAGGCAATTAGTAACCAATAAATAATTTGCATAAGCATTTAAATTTTTCAAAGATACGAGGAAAATATAGTAAATAATTAGCTGTCAGCATACTCTGAGTTACTTTGCGTTTTCCTCCATCTACCTCTGCGTTTAAAAATTAAACCATTAGATATACAAACTAATTGTGACAGCTAATTTATCAGCAATGCCAGCAATCCAATTTTCATCTTGTTTGGTGTAACTTCTAGGTGCATTTGCTCCTAAAATTATCACGCCTTTATCCCCAATGGGTTGACAAATTACCCCTTGAGTATTTTCGGGTAAGTAATCAAATTCAATTTTGCCAGGGTAGATATTTAAATTAACTAAATAAACTGGCTGTTGTTTTTCCAGTACTCGTTTTAAGATTGCCCCTGGTACTACTTCAGATTTAAGTCCCAGAATACCGCGACGTAACAAAACTTTGCCTTGATATACAACTACCAGCGATCGCGTGACTGTGTTAGTTAATATCATCCGAGATGCCCAGGCTAGTTCTGTTTTCACGGCTTCTGGTAAGTCATCTGCAAGCACAAAACCTTCTTCCCCAATCAGTTCAACAGCATCCGGCGATCGCGGCTGTACTTGCTGCCAAATTAAACCCGTTAAAATTAACACGGCACTCAAAATTACGCCCAAAACATCGCCACGAGATTGGGATTCTGTAAGTTCTGGTGTCAATAACCGATTAATTAGCAAAAGTATAGCGCCTAACCCACCGACAACTATGGGTAAACGGCGCAACACTCGATTGGGATCAGGTTTGGTCATTGGTCAATGGTCATTTGTCATTGGTCAATGGTTATTTGTCTTTTGTTCATAGCCAAAAGTTATTCTCCCTTGCTCCTCTGCTCCCCTGCTCCTCTGACTGTTTACTCTTCTCCAGGTTCAATTATGCTTTGAAACAAATAACCCGTACCTCTTGCAGTCAGGATTAATTCTGGGTTACTGGGATCGTCTTCTAGTTTTGCTCGTAGGCGGGATATATGCACATCTACCACCCGCGTATCTACATGGCGTTCTGGTGTATATCCCCAAACTTCTTGCAAAATCTCGGAACGGGAAAAAGCTTCTCCAGAACGGCTAACCAGCAATTCTAGTAAGCTGAATTCCATTCCCGTCAAGCGAATGCGCTCATCACCTTTATAAACTTGTCGCTTGTTGGTATCGATTTTGATATTTCCTACGTGAATTACCCCAGAACTGGGAATTCCCGATGCACCTGTTTTATCTACGCGGCGTAAAACTGAGCGAATCCGTGCTTCTAGCTCTTTGGGGGAGAATGGCTTAACTACGTAGTCATCAGCACCTAATTCTAACCCGGTGATGCGATCGGCAACGTCCCCCAAGGCTGTTAGCATAATAATAGGGACATCTGATTCTTTACGTAATTCTTGACACACGCCGTAGCCATCTAGCTTTGGCATCATTACATCCAAAACCACTAAATCAGGATCGGATTTGCGAAAAGTTTCTAACGCTTCCTCGCCGTCACCAGCAGTCACAACATCGTAGCCAATCATAGAAAGGCGCGTTTCTAAAATCCGGCGAATGCTGGCTTCATCGTCTACCACCAGGATTTTTTCTTTATGACTTTCCAAGTTGCTCAACGCTCCTTAACTAAAATTTTTCATGATTAATTTTTAATACCATAATATTAAGATATCATTCCCACAATTGATTTGAAAAATGCTGGAAAAACCAGTTTTCTTTGACTTTAGTTTTTTGTAAGAATTAAGAAAAAATTAAGATTAATTAACTTAATTAAGATTTAAGAATGCCTAAGCCTAAAACCTTTTACATTTGTAACGAATGTGGTGCAGAATCTCCCCAGTGGTTTGGTAAGTGTCCTAATTGCGGAACCTTCAATTCTTTAGAAGAACAAATTGCCATACAATCTTCCGTTGATGTACCCACAAGAGGGGGAGTCGGCAGTTGGCATAAGGAGCAAAATAATGGGAAATCTCATGCTAAACCAGCAAAACCACGGGCTTCGCTGACATTTGATCAAATTAGCGATCGCCAAGTCACGCGCTGGGAATCTGGCTATGGAGAATTAGATCGAGTCTTGGGTGGTGGTGTTGTTCCTGGTTCAATGGTATTAATCGGTGGCGATCCGGGGATTGGTAAATCTACATTATTATTGCAAGTATCAAATCAATTGGCGCAGAGATACCGGATTCTCTATGTTTCGGGAGAAGAATCAGGACAACAAGTCAAATTGCGGGCGTTGCGTTTGGGTGTTTCTAAATCGGTGAGTGTGGTTGGTAATGGTAATGGCACAGCAACAGAAGCAGCGTTAGATATAGAAGAATCAGCAGTCACAGTAAATACCGAAGTATTAGAAGTAGAAACAGTAACAGACTCTTCTGAGCGTATAGGTGCAGATTTGTATGTCTTACCAGAAACTGATTTAGAAGAAATTTTACGGGAAATAGATTCTCTCAGACCAAATGTGGCGGTGATTGATAGTATTCAAACCGTATTTTTTCCCGCACTGACATCTGCACCTGGTTCTGTCGCCCAGGTGAGAGAATGTACCGCAGCCTTGATGAAAGTGGCGAAACACGAAGACATCACGATGTTAATTGTGGGACACGTCACCAAAGAAGGTGCGATCGCCGGGCCGAAAGTCTTAGAACACTTAGTAGATACAGTACTGTATTTTGAAGGCGATCGCTTTGCCTCCCACCGCTTATTAAGAACCGTGAAAAATCGTTTCGGAGCAACCCACGAAATCGGTATCTTTGAAATGGTGGAACATGGACTGCGAGAAGTTTCTAACCCTTCAGAGTTATTTTTAGGCAATCGTGATGATCCCGCCCCAGGTACAGCCATTGTTGTGGCTTGCGAAGGTACACGCCCGATTGTGGTGGAATTGCAAGCCTTGGTTAGTCCGACAAGTTACCCCTCACCCCGACGCGCCGGGACTGGTGTAGACTACAACCGCTTAGTCCAAATTCTCGCTGTTTTAGAAAAACGCGTAGGAATTCCTATGTCAAAGCTAGATTCTTATGTGGCTTCGGCGGGTGGATTGAGTGTAGTCGAACCAGCCGTAGATTTAGGAGTAGCGATCGCCATTGTTGCCAGTTTCCGCGATCGCATCGTTGATCCAGGTACAGTTTTGATTGGGGAAGTCGGCTTAGGTGGACAAGTCCGCGCCGTTTCCCAGATGGAACTGCGGTTAAAAGAAGCAGCCAAATTGGGATTTAAAAGAGCGATCGTCCCCAAAGGCACAAAATTTCCCGACCTTAACCTGGAAATCTTACCAGTATCCAAAGTAATTGATGCGATTATTGCTGCCATTCCCCATCAAACACTAGAAGATAGCGATTTCGATCCAGACGACGACGAATAGGTAATAGGTGATAGGGGACAAATTATAGAATCTCCCCTACACCCTCACACTCTTCTTCACCCAAACCCCTACCCCTACTCAACATGACAGCCATCATCACCCAAAACTACCAAGTCACTTGGGAAAAACTACCCGATGATTACGTTCTTCCAGATGAGCCAGTGGATAACATCAACCAACCAGCCATAGCAGCAGCCCTCACCGAAAGCTTACAAATCGCCGGAAAAATCCCTGAAAATGCCTTTACATCCACAAATTATGGGATTTGTGCAACTTTAGATGGAAAAATGGTCATTAAAGCCCCTGATTGGGCATATATTCCCAAAATTACCGTTGATAAAGCAGAAGTAATCCGCAGTTACACTCCCCAACTCCAAGGCGACATCCCCGCAATTGTGATGGAATTTATTTCCGATACAGAAGGAACAGAGTATTCTGCCAAACCAACCTATCCTCCTGGGAAATGGTTTTTTTATGAACGCATCTTAAAAGTGCCAAACTATGCCATATTTGAACCTGATAGCGGTAACCTAGAAGTTTATCGCCTAGATAACAATACAGGTAGATACACCATCCAAACCTCTAACGAGAGCCAACATTACTGGATTAGCGAAATGAATATTTCCCTTAGCGTTTGGCAAGGTACTCGTGAAAACCGCACAGGCTATTGGTTGCGGTGGTGGGATGAACAAGGAAACCTGTTATTCTGGGGTTTTGAGTTAGCAAAACAAGAACGACAACGCGCTGAACAAGAGCGAGAACGAGCAGAACAAGAACATCAACGCGCTGAAAGACTAGCCGCACAATTACGTGCAGCAGGTATTGAACCACAAGATTAGAGTTCTGATGAATACCTCTCGCCTAAGTATTAAGCATATTACACCACCCATCTAATAGGAAAGGCGGGGTGTACTTGCGATTTTAATTTTATTAAAACTGTAAGCGATCGCTAATCTTCAAGGGAATACTAAAAATAATCTTTCAAAAAACCCATGAAACAAATTAGCCATAAAATTACAAATAAATTAGAGCGCATATTACTATCTTTTATCCCTCACATTGTCAAGTGGGAAGAATACTTGCAAACTAAAATCAAGAAATATAAACATCAACAACTAAAGCAACAATTAAAATCTGTCGGTTCTCGTGTGCGATTTAGAGATGATATTCGGATTGATCATCCGCAAAATGTTTCCTTTGGCAATAAAATTTACATCGGTACGAACGTTGTATTAGATGGTCGTGGTGGAATTACAATTGGTGACAACACTACAATCGGATTTAACGTTGTCATCTTATCAGCAAATCATGATTATCAAAGTAACGCTCTACCTTATGAACATGATATTTACATTCATAAACCTGTAGTAATTGGTAAGAATGTTTGGATTGGAGCTAATGTCTTAATTATTCCTGGTATTGTGATTGGAGATGGAGCAATTATCGCCGCAGGTACAGTTGTAACTTCTAATGTGGAACCTTTAGCAATTGTAGGCGGTCAACCTAGCAGAATCATTAAATATAGAGATAAAGAACACTATGACCGCCTTGCGCTTGAGCAAGCCAATCAAGCTGAAGTTTTATCTACAAACCCTCACTGTGAAGGATAATACAAACATCAATTCCTGAAACTGCTTGATTAATATTGGATCAATATCCATCCTAGATAATTTGCTAAAACTCATAAACTAGATTTTTAAAGTTTGACGACTGACAAATTGAATTGAACAGCTAAATTTAGTGTGGATTTATCAATATCAATTGACATTCAATTCGATTAATTAATTGCTAATATTTTTAGATTCAATTTATAAAGTAAATATTAATCTTTTTTTAGCTCCATTTATGATAGCTACGACCTGTAATTTGATAAGGGTGAAAAATTTCTAGATAATTAGTTTGCAAAGTTTTGAAGAATTTGTTTATCATCTCTGCGTCATCTAAATGGAAAGGATGTTCTTGATTAAAACCTTTGAAAAAGCACCAGTTAAGTATGATTTTACCTTCATCTTTGAGAATTTTATGAAACTGTAACAGTTGGTGGTTAGGGTCTGGTAAATGTTCTAAAACATCAAAGCAAAGAATCGTATCAAAATTTATGTTTGGTGGTATTTCGAGGTAGAAAGTTATTTTATCGTTCAAACCTAATTCCTTTGCTCGGTACTCAACAAAATTACGATTAATGGGATTGATATCACAATAGATTACTTGTTCAACTTGAGGAGAAAGAGCAGCGGCTATGGTGTGAGTACCAATACCTCCACCAAAATCTAATACTCGACCTTGGCTATGGTCTGCAATTAAACGCAGAGTATCTCCTATGTAGTTTTGGCTACCTAAGTGCCATGCGCCTAGTTCAAACAAATAGAGTTCATTTACTTTTTTACTATAAAAAGTGGTTGCTTTTTCCCAATCAAAGTCTTTATGGCCTAACTCAGCCATGTGTTGCTGACTACATTTTAACTTTGTTTCTAGCGACACTGGATCTAGGTTCAGAAATCCTTGTATATGTTGTTTCAAATTAAATGAGTTTTCCCAAAAAGTTTTAAGGAATGATGGTGTATGTAATGTTTGCATAATTTTGGTAATATAATGTGTGTAACTTCAGTATGATACTATACAATAAAATTAAAAGCAGAGATTTCTGGTCAGTAATGAGAAATTCTGTTGTAAAAAGACTAAATAACCTAAATTTGATTACGTAGTAAAACTGAGGAGTTAGTTTTTAATTTGAGGTTCCGACGGACAATTAGAAGAGCAAGATTCAAGTTTGGCTTAGGGTGTATCCAAGTTTTTATTTAGCAAAGACAGAATAACTGTCATTGTGAGGAGGAACGAAGTTCGCACAGCGTAAGTGTCGCAAATAATATGCAGTTATCTAGAAACAATCCAAATGGATATTTAGCAGCAATTATAGGTAGTTTAATTGGGGCTGTAGCACTTTTATATTTAGGCAGTTATCTAGGCAGAATTTATGTGATTAAATTTATGCCTAATGCTGAATTAGAAGGATTAATACCACCTGTAATTGGTCAGTTTATTGGTTGGTGGATTGGAGAAGTATTAGGATGTTGGCTGGCTTTACGTTGGCAAAATCACAGGAAGGTCAACAAAACCGTTAAATTATTAGCAATCCTAACTCCTATTGGCATCATCCTCTGGTTAGTAGCTTTTATCTTTATTTCCCAACTGCTCAACAGTTATTTTAGTGATTTAGAAATGCTGCTATTGCAAAACCAAATACGACCAATATCTGTTGGTTTATTAATCATGGTTTTAGCATGGCTGGCAAGATTTTTAACAAAACCTCAGCCTCCTCATCCACACACTTATGAGTAAGCAAATATCCGTGAGAAACAAGATCCCCGACTTCTTTGAGAAGTCGGGGATCTGAATAAGCGCAATTCTCACAAACACAATAGGATTGCTATTGCCGATCAACTAGTTTTAAATCACGGCTATACAATCAATTTCTACCATGACATCTTTTGGCAAACGCGACACTTGAACACAAGCACGCGCTGGGGCTGTATCTTCAGGGAAGTATTTAGCATAAACTGCATTCACAGCCGCAAAATCATTCATATCAGCTAAAAATACAGTTGTTTTAACAACATTAGCAAAAGTCGCTCCCGCAGCTTTTAAAATTGCTTCTAGATTTGCTAATACTTGCTCAGTTTGCTTTTTTACATCATCTGTGTAAACAACATCACCCAACCGGGGATCGATCGCAATTTGTCCAGCCACAAATATCATTTGACCAGAAGCCGCGATCGCTTGATTGTATGGCCCCACTGGTGCAGGTGCTTGATCAGTATTAATAACTTGCCGTGTCATAGATATTACTTTTTCTAACGATACTACCTGTTTACCGACTTCCACCTCAGAGGCGATCGGTTTGTAAATTTCTCCATCAGGCATTATCGCACCAGTTAGGTCAGCATCTATAAAGGTTGCGCCATAAATATTCGCTCCAGTTAAATCAGCCTTCCTTAAGTTAGCCCCATTGAAATTTGCTCTAGTTAAATTTGCATTTACCAAACAAGCTCTCTCTAAATTTGCTTTTTGCAAACAAGCTTTCTTAAGGTTTATTTGTCCCAAGAAAACTCTAACTAAATCTGCTTCAGCTAGATTTACTTCTGATAAATCACATTTGTCAAAAGTCACTCCCTGAAGTTTAGCTTTATGGAGATTAGCACCGTAAAGATTTGTATCAAAAAACTTGACTTGAGTAAAGTTTACTCCAGTACAATCTGCCTTACTCAGATTTGCATTAAGTAAGTCGGTGGAAAAATTTACAG
>NZ_DF978439.1:74956-103439 GCF_002897135.1 Nostoc cycadae WK-1
ATATCCGGAAAGTGACAGAAGAGGGTTACTTAAATTTGCACAACTTAAGTCCGCACCACTTAAGTCTGCCAAACTAAGATTTATTGAAGAACCTGCTATTCCAGTCAAATTTGCATTGATTAGCGATGCTCTACTGAGGCTTGTACTACTAAGATGTGCTTTAGTTAGGACTGCTTCGCTCAAGTCCGCACCATTCCAATTTGATCTAAATAAATCTATTTCACTTAAATCTGCACCTTGAAGGTCTATACCTTGGCGATTTCCATCACGAAATTGTCTTTCGCCTGCGGCATATCTCTCCAACAATTCCTCAGCATCCATAATGCATCATTGAATACAACTGACACAGTATAATCTCTAAGATTCTGTGTCACCAGTATTCCTTCTTCGCGCTCTTTGCGTTCTTTGCGGTTCGTTTCTAAATCCCTAACCGTGGACGTATACCATAATGCCGATAACGCCAATAATCTTGCAGAATACGGTCATGATCAAAACATAAATTACTCGGCACACGCCAAGACTCAAAAATGCCTATACCCTTAGCATCATCTCCCGCCTTTGGCTCCCCCGTTGCTGTCGCCAAAAATACAATGCTAATCGTATGCTGACGGGGGTCGCGGCTGGGGTCAGAATATACCAAAAATTGCTCAATCAACTCCACCTGCAAACTTGTTTCCTCTTCAGCTTCCCGCTTTGCGGCGACTTCCACTGGTTCGCCATAGTCAACAAAACCACCGGGAATTGCCCAACCAAATGGGGAATTAAGCCTTTCAATTAACACTATTGGCCGATGTGGTTGGTCAATTAATTCGATGATGATATCAACCGTCGGAGCAGGATTACGGTAATTCATAGTCATTAGTCATTAGTCATTAGTCATTAGTCATTAGATCATTAACCAGGGACAAATGACAAATGACCAAGGACAAAAGATAAACCTCCTGTTCTGTGGTAGATTCAATGCGATCGCCCAGCGTGTCCTTCAGACTTATACTTGAAATTAAATAAATATGCCTTTTCCCAGATCCAGCGGCATTTTGCTGCATCCTACCTCATTCCCCAGCCGATTTGGTATTGGTGATTTAGGCTTAGAAGCCTATAAGTTTATTAATTTTCTCAGAGAAAGTTACCAGCAATATTGGCAAGTTTTGCCTTTAGGGCCAACTGGTTATGGTAATTCTCCTTACGCAGCTTATTCCGCAATGGCGGGTAATCCCTTCATCATTAGTCCCGAAAAGCTCCAAGAACAAGGTTTACTCTCTGACGAAGACTTTGCTAACCTGCCAGAATTTAACAATTCTCAGGTAGACTACGACAAAGTTACAGCTATTAAAACTCAACTGCTCAAAAAAGCCTGCAAAAATTTTCAAAACCAAGCAACACCTCTACAACAAACTGAATTTGCAGGTTTTTGTAACAGCAAAGCTTATTGGTTAGATGATTATGCCTTATTTATGGCACTGAAAGATGCCAATGACGGGGCAAGCTGGCATACTTGGGAACCAGAACTAGTCAAGCGCGCACCAGCCGCAATTGAGCAAGCAAAACAGCAGTTAAATGCGGAAATTTTTTATTACAAATTCATCCAATTTGAATTTTTCCGTGAGTGGTCGGAACTCAAAGCTTATGCCAATATGAGTGGCATTCAAATTATTGGCGATATTCCGATTTATGTAGCGCAAGATAGTTCTGACGTGTGGTCGCATCCCGATATCTTTTGTCTGGATGAAGAAACCAGAGAACCGAAACTGATGGCGGGAGTTCCACCAGATTATTTTAGTGCTACTGGTCAATTGTGGGGCAACCCGGTGTACAACTGGGAAGAATTGCAAAAACAGAATTTTAAGTGGTGGATAGGTCGCTTTGAAGCGATGCTGGATTATTTAGATGTGATTCGCATTGACCACTTTAGAGGATTTGAAGCTTATTGGGCTGTTCCCCAAGGTGAAGAAACTGCGATTAATGGGGAGTGGGTGAAAGCGCCTGGGGAAGAATTGTTTGATGCAATTAAAGAAGCGCTAGGTAAACTACCTGTATTAGCTGAAGATTTAGGAGTAATTACGCCAGAGGTAGAAGCGCTACGGGACAAATATGAATTTCCGGGGATGAAGGTATTACAGTTCGCCTTTGGTTCTGATCCCGGTAATCCATTTTTACCATTTAACTACTCGCAGAATTTTGTAGTTTATACCGGAACCCATGATAATGACACAACAGTGGGCTGGTTTGACAAAGCCAATGATTACGAAAAACGCAACTTTTTACTTTATTTAGGTTGTATTAGTCCTGAAGGCGTGCATTGGGATTTAATTCGCCTGGCTTTAAGTTCCGTTGCTAATCAAGCAATTATTCCCTTGCAAGATGTTTTAGGCTTAGGAACCGACGCGCGGATGAATTTCCCCAGTGTGGCTGAAGGTAATTGGGGCTGGCGCTATCACTCAGACGTATTGACTAAAGAAGTAGGCGATCGCTTAAAAACTCTCACCCAATTATACGGCCGCGCTCCTAAACAAAAATGAGGGAAATAGGGCAGGGGGCAGGGAGCAAGGGAGAGAATATTTCCCCCTTGCTCCCTGCACCTCATCTCCCCAGCCTCTTCGCTCCCTCATCGTGATTAAGATTGAGGCTTGGCCGCAGCAATCTTCACTTCTTCTGGTTTCCCAGGTTCTCCCATTTGCTTGGCTTCTTCTTGATTAACGCTCATCATCACGCTACCAGCATTATCAGTTTTTACTGTTAGTTGCTCTTGCGCTTTCCAAACACGATGGCTTCCCTCTGGTAAAACCCCCTCAAATTCGGTTTTACCATCAGCAATTACACGAATCCAAGATGCTGCCTTCAAGGTGACACCAATCTGTACAGTTTGATTGTCTTGATTATCGCTCACAGACTGGGCTGTTGTATTCTCCTTGTCTGAATTAGGTGCAGGCTGTGAAACAGCTTCTGGTTGCGACTGATTATTATCAGCACTAAATTCAGCGCTGTTTAATACTTTAGACAAACTGCTAACAGAGCAAATAATTACAAAGATGTACAGCAAGTAAAGATGAACTGGTCGTAGTAGTTTCATCGACCGATTCACAGAAACAGGTGCTGTGGTAGCAACCGCCATAGCAGTCACAGGAAAAGCCTTCGCAAATTCTGCACCGTTAAAACCTAACGCATCAGCATATTGCCGAATAAAGCCTTGAATATAAACTGGTTCTGGCAAATCTTCGAGATTACCTTCTTCAATCGCCTGCAATAATCGCCGCGAAATTTTAGTAATCACCATCATTTCTTCTAGAGACAAACTCCTCTCTTGACGCGCCGCCCAAAGTTGAGCGCCCAATTCTTTCAGCTTTTCGGCTCGTTGTTCTTCTAGAGTCAGTGTTGGCTGCTGATTATTTTTTCTTTTTACCTTAAACCACTTCATGCTTTTGCTACGCTCCTTACCTCAGCTGAGTCTTTAATAGTTTTGTGCTTAATGCTCTTTAGCAAAAAGCGAATTTCTTCATCTTTTAGAGAACGATATTGACCTTCACGTAAAAAGGTCTCTTTGGGGTTTTTTAATTTAATCGCGCCTATAGCAGTTCTATGTAATTTAATAACTGGATGTCCCAAAATCTCGGCTACGCGACGAATTTGGCGATTTCTGCCCTCCTTTAAAACTATTTCTAAACAGCTATTTGTCGCAAAACTTTCTATAAGATTTACTTGAGCAGGCAGCGTTTTTCTTCCATCTAACATCACACCCTGAGACCACTTTTCGATTACTGCTTGTGAAGGATGGCCTTTGACCAAAACACGATAAGTTTTTGCAATACTATGACTTGGATGGGTGAGTCCAAATGTGAGTTCTCCATCGTTTGTGAGAATTATTGCGCCTGTAGACTCTGCATCTAGACGACCAACAGGATGAATTCCTAAACCTGTACGTAACTCCTTGGGTAGTAAATCTAAAACAGTTTTTCTGCCTTGAGGATCATCGCAAGTCGAAACTACTCCTGGTGGTTTGTGTAGCAGCAAATATATTAAAGGCGGACGTTCTGCGGCAGAAATTAATTTGCCATCAATAGCGATCGCATCTTTTTGTGGGTCAACTTTTTGACCTAAATTTGCTGATACCCCATTTACCTGCACACGCGATTGCCGAATCATTTCTTCCGCTTCTCGCCGTGAGGCAATACCTAACTGAGACAGAGCCTTTTGTAACCTAACCTCCATGTTGAAATTACTTATTCTTTATTCAACCTTTAAATAATAATAATATTTGCATTTTGTACTGAATCGCCATAAATGTTACATTTAAAGCTTGTTTCAGTTTAGTTAGTTGATGTGCTATAACTCATCAACAAAATATTTCCATGCCTGAAAAAAATTCCCAAGCAAAAGGTGCAAATAAAATACGAATTATCACAAATGTCCTCACAACCGCAGTCAAACTCTGGTTAAGAGCGCAAGTGAGTCATGTATCCCAGTTAGAGGTGGATATTAAAGCGAGCGATCGCCAACTTCTCTCTGGTCGTATTCCTTGGGTTTCTATTTCTGCAAACGATGCAGTCTATCAAGGCCTCCATATTACACGAATTCAACTCGTAGCGGAGAATATTCAGGTCAACATAGGCGCAGTACTTAAAGGCCAGCCCTTACGACTGTTGGCAACAGTACCAGTGGTTGGCGAACTAATCGTAGATGAGAAAGATCTCAACAGTTCCGTCTCATCCGAACTATTATCGACTGCTTTAAATGAAGTACTGGTTAAACTTTTACCAGAACACTGCCTAAAATCCAAGCAAATAGCTTGGGAAAAAATTATTTTGGAGAATCATCGAATAATTCTGGCTGCTATACTAACATGTCCCAGTGACAATACACCTCTGGAAATATCTTTAAATTTAAATTTAGTGAGTAACCAAAAATTACGGTTATCACAGATTCAAGTTTTAGAAAATGGTGCGCCATTAGTTGCAGGTAACGAAGATTACCATCTAGATTTAGGTTCTGATGTGGAAATCCAAGAACTCAGCGTGATCCCGGCTCAATTAATTTGTCGTGGCAAGATTAATGTGAATCCGTAGGAAGTATAAAGTATGAAGTGTGAAGTATGAAATTCTTCATACCTCCTGCCTCCTACCTTCACTTAATCAACGGCAATAACAATGTGACGAAGTAGTAAACTAATGGGGCTGTAAAAATGTAACTGTCGGTGCGGTCTAAAATTCCGCCATGACCGGGGATCAGTTGTCCGGAATCTTTTACCCCAGCATCGCGCTTCAGCATCGATTCAGTTAAATCGCCTAACAAACTAGCAATACCAATCAGTAAACCCAACGCTGCGCCTGTGAAGAGAAATTTGGGTAACTGAAGATAATAAGCTCCTGCTATAGCAACAGCAACGCTGGCTGCAATGCCAAAGGCTGCGCCTTCCACAGTTTTTTTCGGGCTAATGTCTGACAAGCGAGTTTTACCGAAGAATTTGCCAACTACGTAAGCACCGATATCTGCTGCCCAAATACATAAGAACGCCAGTATTGTGAGTGTGAACCCTGGCGGTAAAGCAAATAAATTTTTTGGGTCTAAAATCTCATTCCAAGAATTAGGCCAGTAACCTTGTAAGGGAATATTGCTAACTGCTGCACTGCCAATCCCGCGGAGTCTTACCCAGTAGCTTGACAGATAAGCTACATAAAATAGTCCCATAATTGAAGCGGAAATGTCAGCGATTGTCGCCATTTTTGGCTGAAATAGCAGATAAAAACAAATGAAAGTTCCACCCAGAGGTAACACAGCATCAGCTAAACTGCCGTCCATTGTACAGATGATCAGCAAGGCTTGGCTGACAAATAAAGTAGTTTTCGCAGCAGGGACAATGCCTCTAGCCTGTACTAAATTAAAATATTCCAGTTGACCCAAAAAGATGCTGACCGCAATCACAATGGTGAAATACCAACCGCCTAACAGGGTGGCTACCAAAGCAAGAGCGATCGCAATAATTCCACTAATAATTCGAGACCAAGGCATAGAAAGTATTTTGGATTTTGGATTTTGGATTTTAGATTAGAAATTATGTATTAAAGATTAGGTATGGAAAATTGGTAATTACCCATCACATCATCCCCAATCTAAAATTTAAAATCTAAAATCTAAAATCTATTAGATTTAGTCTAGTTTCTCACCACTGAGGATAAAAATGGGATCAACTGCTGTAAAAGTCTGAGAAAAACCTCGCGTCTCCAGGCGATTAACAGCAGACTGAACAACTTCGATATTTACTGCTCGTAACTGCGAAAAGCTTTGAGAAATAGCATACAGGCTCTCTAGATTACTAGCTGTAGCGACGACTCGCCCTGATGGTGGCAAATAATCCCACACTGCTTGTAAAATCTCCTGGATGGCTCGTCCACCTTCAATGCAAACGCGATGAGGTACTGTCTTAATGTCATGTAAACATTCTGGAGCGCTACCTTCCAGAACTTCCACATTTTTGACATCAAAGCGATCGCAGTTACGCTTGATTAGGTTGGCTACTTCTTCATCTCGTTCTACAGCAATAATCTTGCCTTGGGGACACAATAAGCCAACTTCTACCGGGATAGTACCAGTTCCCGCACCAATATCCCAAAATACAGAATCAGGTTTGAGTCGGAGTTGAGCAATTAACAACAGCCGCACTTCTCGCTGGCTGAAGGGAATTCCTGGTAATTGCTCGAATAAATCGTCGGGTATACCAGGGGTAACATAAGGCCAATGTTGGGAAGGCATAGAGACACACATTTATACTAAAGATATTGGTTTGTCTGATTGGATAAACCATAAACTATAAAAATTTTTGCGATGTAGCGTCATAAGTAATCATGATCCCTGAGCAAATATTAGGCGATCGCTACGAAATTCAACAGCAGTTAGGAAAAAAGGCAGGGCGGCGGACTTTTGTTGCTCGTGATTTAACAACTCAAGCATTAGTCATCATTAAGTTACTCTCTTTTAGCAGTGACTTTGAATGGGATGATCTCAAGTTATTTGAGCGTGAAGCCGAAACTTTAAAATCTTTGTCACATCCTGCTATTCCTCGTTATTTAGACTATTTTGAGGTAAATTCACCTACCATTAAAGGATTTGCTTTAGTACAAACTTATATCCCAGCCCAAACTTTAGAGCAATATTTAAAATCTGGGCGGAGTTTTACAGAAGTTGAAGTTAAACAGATAGCTACAGCAGTTTTAGAAATTTTGACTTATCTACACGGTTTAAATCCACCTGTGATTCATCGTGATCTTAAGCCTAGCAATATTTTATTGGGAGAGCGTTCTGGTAATAGTGTCGGTCAAGTATATTTAGTCGATTTTGGTTCGGTGCAAACTGTTCTGGCTGCTGAAGGCGGAACACGAACGGTAGTAGGTACTTACGGTTATATGCCACCAGAACAATTTGGTGGACGTACTGTACCTGCATCTGACATTTATAGCTTAGGTGCAACTTTAATTTATTTAGTTACGGGAACTCACCCGGCTGATTTACCCCAAAAAGATTTTCGGATTCAGTTTGAGTCAGGAGTTAATCTTGATTCGAGTTTGACTCGGTGGTTAAAGTGGATGACTGAACCCAGTTTAGATAGACGCTTGATTTCGGCAAATGCAGCACTTGCAGCTTTGGAACATCCAAAACTTTTACAAAAACCCCAACCAGCACAAATTAACCTGTCAGACTGGATTAGGGGTTATTGGTATTGGGATGGAAATAACTGGGTTTCTAATAATCTAACCATTGATGTTTCCAAACCTGCTGGGAGCAAAATTCAATTAATTAAGAATTGGGATGTGTTAGAAATTACTATTCCAGTCAGTGGTTTTAAACCATCAATGCTATTTACAGCGGCATTTGCGATCGCTTGGAATTCATTTATTTTATTTTGGACGATAAATGCGATCGCCGTACCTTTTCCAATCAATGTTCCCTTTGTTCTGTTCTCACTGCCTTTTTGGAGTGCTGGCTTTGTGATGATTTGGGGCGTAGTCTTTGGGTTATTTGGCAGTCTGCGATTACGTATAGATCATGAGCAAGTTAGCTTCCACCGGAATTTGTTAGGTTTGACATTTCATCGGACTAAACCATCACCAAGAGAAAATATCACTAAGTTAGTTTATATTCCCCAGCATTTTATTAAAGACGCAGAAGGTAATCGAACTACTGTGCCAGCACAATTAGATATCTGGGTTGGAGTAAAAAAATATCCGCTTACTGGTAACACAGATATAGTTTTATCAGAAGTTGAACTATTATGGTTAGCCAATGAATTAAGTGATTGGTTAAATATACCAATTCAGCACCAATAAATAAACTGGCTCATATTGAGAGATGTGAAATATGGAAAATTCAAATAAAAGACAATCTTTACTGGAACTGATTCAAGCACATTTAAACATGACTCCTGAAAGTACTCTAGAAAAAGTTTTAGAACTGCTAGAAGATGAAGAAGATAGGAGATATGCTTGTGCTGAAATCGTAGACTCAAAAATTAACGATAATATATCTTGGGATGAATATAAGCAAGAAAGAGCGAGAATGTTAGATACCCAACTTCTGCGATAAGTCAGAAATATTTTTATTCACCTATGATTTAAGAATGCTATATATTTAGTGTTAATTGTAATTGCAAGTGCAATATCCTCAAGAAATTGATCAAGACTCTTAATCTAGAATAGCCAATTAAAAAATAAAAATAACATAGAGGAACTGTATATGTTTGGACTAGGATGGCCAGAAGTTGGTGTAATTGCTATAGTCGCCCTGCTCATTTTTGGCCCTAAAAAAATTCCTGAACTAGGAAATGCACTAGGCAAGACGCTAAGGGGTTTTAAGGAAGAACTGAACACTCCTAATGATGAAAAGAGTTCGGAAAAAGAACAGGACTAGTCAATACAAATTCGTAATTCGTAATTCATGAGTGAACGACAAGATCCCCGACTTCCCCAAGAAGCCGGGGAGATGAAACAGTGCGATTTTCATAAACCAATAAATTCGGTAAAAATATAAAGGCGCGAGACTTCTCGCGCCTTTATTGCAGAAAAATGAATTATTGTCTTTTGGTTACAACAATGTGTTGATCACCGAGGAAGGTGACACCCCATTTTGATTTTGATTTTCTGTGGTTGTAGGAGTATTTTGTAGAGGAACTTCCTCCTTAACTAAACCACGTACTTTAATTAACTTAATCGCGCGGCTCACGCTCTCTGGCAAAATTACCACTAGGCCGTTTTCAGGAGCCATATCCAAACCTTTGTTAATGGCTTGGGTTTCGTCCATGATGACTTCGCAACGGGCATCGGGTTTAACTTGAGTAATCCCCTTCATAATCAATTGCGAAGCTGATCCCCGTGGTCTACCGCGCGTGTCATCATCTTCTTTGACGATGATGTAGTCGAAAATATCTGCGGCTAGTTTACCCAAGGTAACAAAGTCTTCGTCACGGCGATCGCCAGGGCCACCAACTACACCAATCCGCTGTCCGGTGTTCCAGTTACGCACAAATGCACCTACGGCTTCGTAACTGGCTGGGTTGTGGGCGTAGTCTACTAAGGCGTGGAAGGTGCCTAAGTTGAATAGGTTCATCCTTCCTGGTGTTTGACTTACAGAAGCGCGGAATGTCCTTAAACCAGCGCGAATTTGTTCAATGGTGACGTTCTGCACAAAGGCTGCCAAGCTGGCGGCTAAGGCATTGGCAATCATAAACGGCGCGCGTCCACCCATTGTCAATGGTATTTGTTCTGCCCTTTCGATGCGGTGTGTCCAATCGCCTTTGACAATTGACAGATAACCGTTTTCGTAAACTGCGGCTACTCCACCCTGTTGAATGTGCTTGCGGACTAATTCTGAGTCTGGGTTCATGGTGAAGTAGGCAATGTTTGCCTTGGTTTTTTCTGCCATTGCGGCCACGCGGCGATCATCAGCATTGAGTACGGCATAGCCATCAGGATATATGGCTTCGGCAACTACACTCTTGAGGTTGGCTAATTGATCGATGGTATCAATATCACCTATACCTAAATGGTCGGCCGCTACATTCAGCACTATACCGACATTTGCTGCTTCAAACCCTAAGCCGGAACGTAAGATGCCACCACGAGCGCTTTCTAATACAGCTACTTCTACAGTTGGGTCTTGCAGGATGAGATGAGCGCTTTGCGGGCCTGTGTTGTCTCCCGCTTCTACTAAGTAATCACCGATATAAGTTCCATCTGTAGTTGTATAGCCGACTACTTTACCCGTTTGTTTATAAATATGTGCCAGCAATCGGGTTGTGGTAGTTTTACCATTTGTACCTGTGATGCTGAGAAGGGGAATCCGGCTAGACTGTTCATTGGGGAACAGCATATCCATCACTGCACCAGCAACGTTGCGAGGAATCCCAGAACTGGGGGCAACGTGCATCCGAAAACCAGGCGCAGCGTTGACTTCCACGATTACGCCATCAACTTCTCGCAAGGGGCGGCTAATATCTGTAGTTACGACATCTAAGCCAGCAATATCTAACCCAATAGTCCTAACTACCCTTTGCGCCATCCAAATGGTTTCCGGATGGATTTCGTCAGTCCGGTCTACAGCAATGCCACCTGTACTTAGATTGGCGGTAGCTCGAAGGTAACAAATAGTTCCCTTCTGTAGCACACTATTGAGGGTGTGACCTTGCCTTTCTAGTAATTGGTAGCTAGTGCGGTCTAGTTCAATTTTGGTGAGAACTTTATCGTGTCCGTCACCACGATTTGGGTCTTTGTTGGTTTCTTCAATTAATTCGGCGATCGTGGATCTACCATCACCAACGACATGAGCAGGCACACGTTCGGCTACGGCCACTACTTTGCCATCTACCACGAGTACTCGATGATCGCGTCCAACATAATACCGCTCAACAATTATTGATCGGGAAACTTGTCTAGCAGCTTCATAGGCTGCTTCTGCTTCTTCCCAATTTCTAATATCAATGGTGATGCCACGTCCATGATTACCGTCTAGTGGCTTAATCACGATGGGATAGCCACCAACGTATTCAATCGCTTCTTCCAAATCATCCAAAAAGTTAATGACAGTACCTCTAGGTACTGGGACACCAGCTGCGGCTAAGATGCGCTTTGTCGCTTCTTTATCACAAGCTAGTTCCACTCCCAGAATGCCGGTTTTATCCGTCATGGTTGCCTGCATCCGTTTTTGGTTCACGCCGTAGCCCAGCTGAATCAAAAAACGCGCTCCCAGCTGCATCCAGGGAATGCCTCTTTTTTCTGCTTCTTTGATAATTGCTTCTGTAGAAGGGCCTAAAGAAGCGTCACGCCAAAAGTCTTTCAGGTCTTGGATATCTTGTTCTAGTTCTGCCTTGGGATAGCGGCCGCGATCGACAATGCTTTGACACAGCCTAACAGCTGCTCTGCCAGCATAGCGTCCTGCTTCCTCGTTCAGGTACTCAATGACTACCTGATAAACGCCGGGGGTGGAAGTTTCACGGGTGCGACCGAAGCCTACGTGCATTCCAGCTAGTTCCTGGAGTTCTAAGGCTACGTGTTCTACAATATGACCCATCATGGTACCTTCTCGTACCCGCATTAGAAAACCACCATGACAGCCAGGCGAACAATAGTGACCCTCCAGACTTGGCAACGCCTCAACTAATCCTTCATAAAATCCAGGGATTTCATTTGAGGGTGTCTCGGCAAGGTTCTCTAAATCGAGGCGCATGACGATCAGTTTGTGGCGTCGAATGCTCCAGTAGTTTGGGCCGCGTAAGGTCTGGATCTTGAGGATTCTCATGGGAATAGGTAGATGGAGATTCGGAACCAAAATTCTAGTTTCTTACTGGATTTGATCGCTAAACTGTTCATGGTAAACAGTTTTTTCTGTTTACATGGTATTCCGTTAATTTTTTCTATCGCTAGAAATATACGCGATCAACTCAGTGTAACCTCGGATACTCTATCCCGTCAGCTGGAGATCCTGTGTACCGCAGGCAATACAGTCCGCTGGTACAGGTGAAAACGATCGCCATAGCTGAGGATATGCAGACGTAAGTTATGCAATGTCAATGGTTCATTAGCACCAACATGGGGTTCATTGGTGTGGGTCAGTTCAGTGGGATCGACAATGGTGACACTGCCTTTGCCCATGACTTGTAGCCAACCATCGCGTTCAAATACAGCACAGGTATCTTCATCGATACCGATTCCCAGTCTGTCTGGATGAGAGGCGATCGCACTCAGCAGACGACCCATCCGATTACGGTTGTGGAAGTGTTGATCGACAATGACTTCAGGAATAAATCCTAAACCCGTTGCCATGTCGACTAAAGAGCGATTTGGTGTTTCGCCACTACCGCCACCAGCAATCATGTGATGCCCCATTACTGCCGCACCAGCACTAGTACCTGCTAAGGTTAACTGTCCGCCTCTTACCCGCTGACGAATAATTTCCATCGCTGGTGTGTCTGCCAATACGCCACAAAGGCGTAGTTGGTCTCCTCCTGTCAGAAATACCCCGCTACACGCCTCTAGAGATGCCTTGATCTGGGAGGATTCGCATTGTTCCCGCTCACGAATATCTAAAATTTCAACTTTTTCAGCACCCATCTCCTCAAAAATGCGAATATACCGACCACCGATGATAGCGGGTTCGCGGGAGGCTGATGGAACAATTGTAATATAAGCCTTACTAGCACCAGCACGACCGAAAAAAGTTCTTAGGATTTCGCGCCCATGAACTTTATCTTCAGCGCCTCCGATGACCATAACAGCGGTTTTAGTTGCTTGGGGTGTCCTCATTTCCAGCGATTTAGCTTTTAATTGCTGCATTTTGTCTCTCCTGTCAACAACTTCAGGAGCCATTGCGTTGGTGTTAGCGTAGCGTTAGCGACGCAGGAGCGTCGGCAGCGCAGTCTTGGGGGTTTTCCCCATGAGCGACTGCCGAAAGGGTTTCCCGGCACATAGCAAATGGCGTGTGAATTTAACAAGGTTCAGTATCCTAATGCTTTGGGCATTTTGCTTTCTTAAGAGGACACTTTTTGGAAGTTGCAAGGGGCAATTTCTGCCAACTTGGCTTCTCGCTTGAGGCACATGAAGTTTTGATTTTTCATGTGTCTATTGCCTTTCCTCAAAGCCAGCGCCTTGTTGTTCACCTGTTCACGGTTCCAGACTGGCAGAAGATTGATTGGGAGCTAGGGTTCCTGGGAGAATTTGGGAACTAAGTTTCCTTTCTGGGATTGGGTGTGAGCAGGTCTTAACACGCTGTTTTTAGGTCTGGCTCAATACATCCTGGAAGTTGTTAACTTTCGTCAGATTATTAATTTAAATGTAGTTGTCACAATATTTAAACATAAATTAAGTAATTAGAAAAACTTTGGTTGCCACTAAAAATCAATAGTTCTAGTACTTTTAGATACTATTGATTAAGCTTATCTGTAGTTGTAACCTACATTTGCTTCTTGTGTTTACTAGACATTCAATTTTAAGATTAGTGTTCTCGAATACGAATTACTGTGCGCTTTGATATAGTTACGCTTTTTCCTGATTGTTTTACCTCAGTTCTCAGTTCTGGGCTGTTGGGTAAAGCTTTAGCCAAACAAATTGCCCAAGTGAATTTAGTCAATCCCAGAGACTTTACCAATGACAAACACCGCAAGGTAGATGATGAACCCTACGGGGGTGGGGTGGGAATGCTGATGAAGCCAGAACCAATTTTTGGTGCGGTGGAGTCGCTACCCTGTTTACCTCGCAGAGAGATAATTTTGATGAGTCCCCAAGGTCAAACCATCGACCAACCTCTGTTGCGGGAATTGGCAGGTAATTATGACCAACTAGTAGTTATCTGTGGACATTATGAAGGGGTAGATGAGCGAGTGCAACATTTGGTGACGCGAGAAGTCTCTTTGGGAGATTTTATTCTCACGGGTGGCGAAATTCCAGCAATGGCTTTAATTAATGGTGTGGTGCGCTTGTTACCGGGAACTGTGGGTAAGGTAGAGTCTCTGAAAGCTGAAAGTTTTGAAGAGGGTTTACTAGATTATCCTCAATATACTCGTCCAGCGAATTTTCGCGGCTGGAAAGTACCAGATGTTTTACTTTCTGGGAATCACGCCGCGATCGCCCATTGGCGTTATGAACAACAAATTAAACGCACGGGCGATCGCCGTCCCGATTTACTCAAAAAATGGCAAGAGGAGAAGAGGCTGGGGGGCTGGGGAGCAGGGGAGCCGGGAGAGCAGGAGAAGGAAAAAACAAATGACCATTAACAAATGACTATTGACCAAGGACAAATGACTAATATCAGAATTGGTAACGGCTACGATATTCACAGATTAGTGAGCGATCGCGCTTTAATTTTGGGTGGCATTCAAATTCCCCACGAATTGGGTTTACTCGGACACAGTGACGCTGATGTCTTAACCCACGCCATTATGGATGCTATGTTGGGGGCTTTATCCTTGGGTGACATTGGCCATTATTTTCCCCCCACTGATCCCCAATGGGCAGGCGCAGATAGTTTGATACTTTTAACTCAAGTACATCAGCTAATTAAGGAACAAGGTTGGCAGATAGGCAACATTGACTCCGTAGTAGTTGCTGAACGCCCAAAATTAAAACCGCATATCGAAAAAATGCGTAGTAAGCTGGCCACAGTTTTAGAATTACAACCCAATCAAATTGGCATCAAAGCTACCACCAATGAAAAACTCGGCCCAGTCGGCAGAGAAGAAGGCATTTGTGCTTATGCTGTAGTCTTACTCGTAACTGCTGATTAATCCAGCATTTGAATATGGCGACTATAGAAGTAAACCAGATATTATTCAGTGCAACAGTAAATCTTTTTGCATTTCAAAACTATGCAACTTTTTAAATATAACTTGCCTAAAATTAAACATTCTTGGATACTCATAATTTTATCTGCATTGACAGCAATGACTGTTGCTGCTTGTAACCCTAGCAACTTTAAAAGTTCGGCGGCACAAATACCTCAAGTAGTAAGTAGTATTCTGAGTGATCCCAAAACATTTAATTTTCCTTTGAGTCAAGAATCACCCAACATTTTTGGCTTGACTTATGAAGGCTTAGTTGACCAAAACCCGCTGACTGGCAAAGTTGAACCAAGATTAGCGGAATCTTGGCAAATTTCTGAAGATAAATTGAAGTTTACTTTTACTTTGCGTGATGGGTTGAAATGGTCTGATGGTCAGCCACTTACAGCAGATGATGTTGTATTTACTTACAATAATGTTTATTTCAATGAAGCCATTCCCACAGATGTCAGAGATGCTTTTAGAATTGGTGTTAGTCGAAAACTACCTACTGTTCGCAAAATAGATGAACGACGAATAGAATTTACTTTGCCAGAACCCTTTAGACCTTTTCTGTTAAATACAGGTACTCCCATATTACCTGCCCACGCTTTGCAAAAATATGTGCAACAAAAAGACAGTGAAGGAAAGCCGATATTTTTGGCAAAGTGGGGTGTTGATAGTCCTGCTGAAGAAATTATCGTTAATGGCCCTTACAAACTTGAGCGTTATGACACTAGTCAGCGTGTGGTTTTTCGTCGTAATCCTTATTATTGGCGTAAAGATAATCAAGGTAACTCCCAGCCTTATATTGAACGCTTAGTTTGGCAAATTGTCGAAAATACTGATACGTCTTTGCTGCAATTTCGGTCTGGTGGTTTAGATACGATAGGTATTTCACCTGATTACTTTTCTCTACTCAAGGTACAAGAAAAACAGGGAAATTTCAAAATTTATGGTAATGAACCTTCAACTGGTACTAGCTTTATTCTGTTTAATTTAAATAAGGGTAAAAGGAACGGCAAACAACTAGTAGACCCAATAAAATCACGTTGGTTTAATACAGTAGAATTTCGTCAGGCGGTTGCTTATGCTATTGACCGTCAAACAATGATTAATAATACTTTTCGCGGTTTGGGTAAACCACAAAACTCACCTGTTACAGTGCAGAGTCCCTATTATCTTTCACCGGAAGAAGGACTAAAGACTTATAATTTTGATATAGAAAAAGCCAAGCAATTACTCATCAAAGCGGGATTTAAATATAATCAACAAGGGCAATTACTAGATGCTGAAGGTAATCGTGTACGCTTTACTTTACTGACTAATTCTGGTAACAAAATCCGGGAAGCAATGGGAGCGCAGATTAAACAAGATTTGGCTAAAATTGGGATGCAGGTTGATTTTACTCCCATTGCCTGGAATACCTATACAGATAAACTATCTAATACTTTAGACTGGGAAGCTTCTTTACTTGGTTTGACAGGTGGTTTAGAACCAAATGATGGAGCAAATGTTTGGTCTCCTGAAGGCGGATTACACATGTTTAATCAAAAACCTCAACCTGGTCAAAAACCAATTGAGGGTTGGGAAGTGTCTCCTTGGGAAACAGAAATCGCTAAACTTTACATTCAAGCTACTCAAGAATTTGATGAGGCCAAAGTTAAACAAATTTATGGCAAAACTCAACAAATTACCCAAGAAAATCTGCCTTTTATTTATTTGGTGAATCCCTTAGCTATGACAGCAGTACGTAATCGCTTTGAAGGCATTAACTATTCTGCTTTGAATGGTGCATTCTGGAACATTTACGAAATCAAAATTACAAAATAGTCAAAGCTGAAAATGATCGTCTTGACTATGTACTATGGACTATGGACAAATGACAAATGACCAATGACAAATGATCAGAATTTGCGATCGCTCTTGGAAGCAGTTGCCAATGGTAAAGTTACCCCAGATATAGCCTTAAACTCTCTCAAAAACTTAGCCTATGAACCTGTGGGTGAGTTTGCTAAAATCGACAACCATCGCGCCCTGAGAACTGGTTTCCCGGAAGTAATTTGGGGGCCAGGTAAAACTCCTGAACAAATTGCCCAAATTATTGAGGTGATGCGCCAACGTAACCCAGTAGTCATGGCAACTCGCATTGAACCATCAGTTTATGCGGTACTGCAATCAAAAGTGCGCGGTTTGCAATACTACGAATTGGCAAGAATTTGCGCTATTACTCCCGAAACTATCGAACCACAGTTCCCAGGCGAAATTGGTATTCTCTCTGCTGGGACTGCTGATTTACCTGTAGCGGAAGAAGCCGCAATCACAGCGGAACTTTCAGGTTTTCGTGTGCAGCGACTTTGGGATGTGGGGGTGGCTGGTATTCACCGTTTGCTGAGTAATCGTCACTTGATTGAATCAGCATCGGTGTTAATTGTTGTGGCTGGGATGGAAGGTGCTTTACCCAGTGTGGTTGCAGGTTTAGCAAATTGTCCGGTGATTGCTGTTCCTACTAGTATTGGCTACGGTGCAAGTTTTGGTGGTTTAGCACCTCTATTGACAATGCTTAACTCTTGTGCTGCTGGTGTTGGGGTAGTAAATATTGATAACGGTTTTGGTGCAGCGGTATTGGCGGGGCAAATTTTGCGGACAGCTATGAAATTGAGTGAGGAGTAGAAGTTAGAGTCTTGAGAATGGGACAAAATATCAGGTAGAGCGATCGCTGATCTCCCCCGGATCAAATTAACCAAATACTGGACATCTTATACATATAGAGGTTATGACATAGAGGACTTTACGAGGATTCGGTATGCACTACCTCAACGATTTCACTTTTCAGCTATTTTGGCATTTGCCGATGAATGCTATGGTACTGGCACAACAAGTTAGTGATCCTAATTTGATTGGTCAGGTGCAGAAAGCTTGGAATCATTTTGTCCAAACAGGTCAAATTTGGGCGTTGCTGATTGGTTTGGTGATTGGTTGGCTATTTCGTAACCTCACCAGCTACGGTTGACACTGATAGGGAGTTGGTAGTACGGATTAGAGTATTTGCCTACTTCCCATTCCCGTTTTTTTATGACGCAACAACAAACTTGGAGCCAGCGATTTGAATCAGCGCTACATCCGGCGATCGCTCTGTTTAATGCCAGCATTAATTTTGATATTGAATTAATTGAATACGACCTGACTGGTTCCCAAGCTCATGCCAAAATGTTGGCGCATACGGGGATAATTTCTGCTGAAGAAGGCGAACAACTCGTTTCAGGTTTAGAACAAATTCGCCAAGAATATCGCCAAGGACAATTTCAGCCGGGAGTTGATGCTGAAGATGTACATTTTGCTGTGGAACGGCGATTGACGGAAATTGTCGGCGATGTTGGTAAAAAGTTACATACGGCGCGATCGCGCAATGACCAAGTAGGTACAGATACTCGGCTTTATCTGCGCGAGCAAATTCAGCAAATTCGCAATTACTTGCGGGAATTTCAACGAGTTATCCTAGATATCGCTGAACAAAACGTTGAAACCCTGATTCCTGGTTACACCCATTTACAACGCGCTCAACCCTTGAGTTTAGCCCATCACCTTTTGGCTTACTTTGAAATGGCACAGCGCGATTGGGAACGCTTAGGAGATGTTTCGCGCCGAGTGAATATTTCACCTTTGGGTTGCGGTGCGTTGGCGGGAACGACTTTCCCTATTGACCGCCATTACACAGCCGAGTTGTTAAATTTTGATAGTGTTTATGCTAACAGCCTGGATGGAGTGAGCGATCGCGATTTTGCGATCGAATTTTTGTGTGCGGCTAGTTTGATTATGGTTCACCTCAGCCGCCTTTCAGAAGAAATTATTCTCTGGGCTTCGGAAGAATTTCGCTTCATCACCCTCAAAGATAGCTGTGCAACTGGTTCTAGCATTATGCCCCAAAAGAAGAACCCCGACGTGCCAGAATTAGTGCGCGGCAAAACTGGGCGGGTTTTTGGTCATCTTCAGGGGATGTTAGTTATTATGAAAGGCTTGCCTTTGGCATATAACAAAGATTTACAAGAAGACAAAGAAGGTTTATTTGATGGGGTTAACACAGTCAAAGCTTGTTTAGAAGCAATGACAATTTTGCTGCGAGAAGGTTTAGAATTTCGTAGCCAGCGTTTAGGCGAAGCTGTTGCAGAAGACTTTTCTAATGCTACAGATGTGGCAGATTATCTCGCCGCCAGAGGTGTTCCCTTCCGTGAAGCTTATAATTTGGTGGGTAAAGTCGTCAAAACTAGTATTGCTGCGGGCAAACTTCTCAAAGACTTAACATTAGAAGAATGGCAACAAATACATCCTGCATTCGCCGCAGATATTTATGATGCGATCGCACCACGAACAGTTGTCGCCGCCCGTAATAGTTACGGTGGTACAGGTTTTGCCCAAGTTAACAAGGCAATTCATACCGCCCGCAATCAAATCAGAGAATAGGTTACAGGGTTAAAAGTCTTGTACTGCCTTCATACTTAAAAACAAATAAGAGCGTACATCCGTACGCCCTTAAAATTAGAATCACTGAAAGAATCAGAAATTAAGCTGGTGGCTTACTCAGCGTCAATTGCTGCTGCGCCCTCATCTTCCTCACTCTTAGGTGGTCGTTGCTGGAACCTTCTTTGCATTCTTCCCGTTGTAGTCCGTTTACGAAACTTTCTGGCGTATGCCTGGTTCCGTAGCGCCTTTTCTTTTTTCGGGTTACGGCGCTTTGCCATGTTCACCTCATTAATAAACAACAAAAAAAGATAAACTAGGCATCTCTTAGGCATTATCAGCTATGAGGCTGATGCTATTGATATGATTTTCCCCTAGTTTAACAGTCTAACTACTTTATTTGAACAACGTACAATTGTATCGTATTAATTGAAATCATGTCAATATAAATTTTTGAGGATTTCTTTAACGCCAGGAAGTTCAAAACATCAAATAATTGGGAAAAGTAAAAATATTCATCAATTTATCTATATGTACTATCAGGATAAACCTAGAGAAATTTTTATGGAAGATTTCTAGAATAACTTTATGTAAAAATAGCTGGCGATCGCTCGTAAAAAATTAGTAATATTCATGAGCTATTTTAGGCTTTTACTTTAATAAGTAAATCAACTATTTTCTATAATTTAAATATCTATTCCGGGAATTTTTAAGATAAAATCTATCTTTATTTACTGAAATAAATAATGTATATAGAAATACAAAAACTTTCTTTTAACTAAATGCTAAAATTAAGCTATCATACAAAAACTCTTAGATAATATTTGCAAATTATCTAGTATTTTGCTTGATGTTCTGAGTTTACCTCGGTGATAAGTCAATAGTTTTCAGTTAGCCAAGCCTTACGGCCATTCCTATGGGAAAAGACTTAACTGAAGGATTGTAGATTGAAGTACTTCCTCATAAGTTGCAGGAAAGTTAGTCTAAATATAGACGTATATTCAATTACTAAGTAAATCAGCTAATACTTTTCAAATATTCTCTGAGCATAAAATCCCAAAGCACAAGCATCTTTGTGTGAAACAAATCTCAATAATTAGCTAGTTGAGTGAATGCGAGTGCAGGAAATAAAAACACATAACACCAAGATTTTCAGCTTGAACGTTCTGGCTTTTTTTGCAGCAGTTGTCCAGTCTACACGCGGTTTATGGCGTTATGGACAAACAGTATTAGGTATTATCTTCCGTCATCCTATTACTGGTACAAGTATTATTCCGATATTACCTGATGGTCGAATTGTCTTAATTCGACGGCGAGATAATGGTCTTTGGTCATTACCCGGTGGGATGGTTGACTGGGGAGAAGATATCCCCACTACAGTCCGTCGAGAATTGATAGAGGAAACTGGACTGGAGTTATTAGAGATTAAACGTTTAGTCGGTGTTTATTCTGCACCAGACAGAGACCCTCGCATTCATTCGATTTGCGTTGTGGTGGAAGCAGAAGTACAAGGGAAAATGGAAATTCAAGATGGGTTAGAAGTCATGGAAATCCAAGCTTTTTCACCTAGTGCTTTACCGAGTGAACCAATGTCCCATGACCATTCCCGACAGATAAAAGACTACTTAAACGGCTTGACAACACTGGCGTAACAATACTTTAGATTTTCGCTGGGAGATTTAATTGCAAAATCCAATATAGAAACTACAATCAACTATGATGTAATTTTTATATACAAGATGGATACACTATTACGTAACTCCCGCAGAAAGCTGTCCCAAGGATTGTTATTCTGGAGCGAAGCTGGTCAAGGTATTCCGGTCGTTTTGTTACATGGTGCTTGGAACGATAGCAGCCAGTGGTCATCGGTAATGGAAAAATTGGCAAAAAATTTCCATTGTTTTGCACCAGACTTGTTAGGCTTTGGAGAGTCTGATAAGCCCAATATCCATCATTCGATAGATTTACAAGTAGAGTCTATAGCTGAACTTTTGCAAGCTTTAAGACTGGAAAGAGTATATTTAGTTGGTCATTCTTTAGGTGGTTGGATAGCAGCTAGTTATGCTTTGAAATATCCAGAACAAGTGGAAGGTTTAGTATTATTAGCACCAGAAGGTGTAGAAGTAGAAAAACAAGAAAAACGTTGGCAACAACGACGCAAATTATTAGAATTTTCTCCGTTATTAGTGAAATTTTTCAAATTTATCAGACCCATCATTAAAATATTCGGTTGGCACGAAAAAATCGAGCAAGACTTACAGCAACGTCAACATTTACTCAAATATCCCGCAGCTTGTCAGTTATTATTTCAAAGACAGACAGCAGAAATTAAAGCCGAGTTACTGCAAGATAAATTGCATTTAATTGAAGTGCCAGTTTTAATTTTGCAAGGTGGTCAAGATACTTCTGATGCTGTATTTCAAAGCCAAACTTATAAACAATTAATTCCTCAAGTAGATTTTAAATTAGTGGCTCATGCTGGCAATGATTTACCGGAATCTTGTACGGGAATTGTGGCTGAAGAAATCCGAGATTTTATTAATAAAGTTAAACTGACTTAATTATATAAAGTGGATGAAGTTCAATTTGCACCCTCTATCGAGATTCTTTTCTTTTTTGGGAATAGAAACACATAAAAAAGCGTGATTTTTATTTAGCTTTATATATCCCTTTTCCTGCTGAGGATATTTATTGTTTTGATCCACTATACCCAGGTAAATATCAATTTCGCTTCAGATATCGTCAATCTACTAATAGAGACATAACAGATTTTGATCACTGGAGCGATCGCAAAAAATTACAAACAATATTAGAAAACCTCTGGATTAATGAGGTGCTAACTCTTATTGTTGATATTCATTTAGTTGAGTCGTCATCCAGTTGAGGTAATTTTTATAGTCAAACTTCATTAATTGCAGCTATTCCCCAAAAAATTAAATTAGGTTCAACAATCAAACGTGCTGTAAGTTCTGGATATAAAGTTTGTAGATAGTTAAATAATAAAGTGCGATCGCCTCCTTTAATCACCACGTTACTATTAGGATATAATTCCCACCACGCTGTCATAAAATCTTTGATTCCAGCTAACAAGGTGTAGATAACACCACTTTGAATAGCCTCTGGTGTATTAAGTGCAAAACGTGGTGGTAATGAAGTGAAGTTTTGCGTTTCTAACTGTGGTAATTGGCTGGTTTTTTCACCCAAAGTCGCAAACTGTAAACCCAAACCAGGTAAAATTGCACCGCCAACTAAATTCTGTTGACTATCTGCGCCTGTAAAAGTGAGTGCGGTTCCAGCATCAATGACTAATATAGGAAATCCTAACTTTATCCCTGCACCCCACAAAGCTAAGGCGCGGTCAATTCCTAATGTGGGATAGGTATTTTTTAAAGGTACATCCTCTAAGGTAATCACCCTTACATTAGGGTAACTTTGCCAAAGTGCAGTTTGACTAAGAACAACAGAAGCAATAACCAGTGGAAGAGGACTAGGAAGGGTAAAAATCTGTGCTGGGAAATTATCTAAAGGTTGACCGTTACCTAACTGCTGTATAACTGAATCAGGTAGATAGTCTGTATTCCAGGTATAGTCAAGGGTTTCGTCTACGAATAACCCCCAATGTAGTCGGGAATTACCTATCTCCAAAGCCAGCCAAGGTTTCTGTATACGCGGTTTCACTCTTTTGATTTTTTTAAGCTAATTATAGATTTTTTAATAAAAATTTACATTTAAACCGTGTCAAAATAGAACAAGCGGAATAAATACTCATTGTGTTTGAGAGGGGATTTATGGTATCGCTCACCGAGAAAACGGAAAAACGGCTGACTATACAGACTGAGGACATTGCTCAAGATACGACGGCAATTCGCTCTCTCGATTGGGATCGCGATCGCTTTGATATTGAGTTTGGTTTACAAAATGGTACTACCTACAACTCATTTTTGATTCGCGGTGAGCAGATTGCCTTAGTTGATACCTCCCATGAGAAATTCCGTCAGCTGTATTTTGATACGCTCACAGGCTTGATTAATCCTCAAGATATCAATTATTTGATTGTCAGCCACACTGAGCCTGACCATAGCGGCTTAGTGAAAGATTTGTTACAACTGGCTCCAGAAATTACCGTTGTGGCTTCCAAAGTTGCAATTCAATTTTTAGAAGATTTGGTGCATCAGCCATTTAAACGGCAGATTGTGAAAAATGGCGATCGCATAGATTTAGGGAATGGCCACGAGATAGAATTCGTGATTGCACCTAACTTACATTGGCCTGACACAATATTTAGCTTCGACCACAAAGACCAAATTCTTTTCACCTGCGATGCTTTCGGAATGCACTATTGCTCCGATGCGACCTTTGACGAAGACTTAAAAACTATAGAAGCTGATTTTAAATATTACTATGAATGCTTGATGGGGCCAAATTCGCGCTCGGTATTGTCTGCAATGAAGCGGATGGGCGAATTGCCAGCCATTAAAATGATTGCTACAGGTCACGGGCCGTTACTCTATCACAACGTTGAGGAACTAACCGGACGTTACCGCAAATGGAGTCAAACCCAAAGCAAACCAGAAACCACAGTTGGTATATTCTACGTTTCAGAATACGGTTATAGCGATCGCCTGGCGCAAGCCGTAATCAACGGTATCAACAAAACCGATGTCGCTGTAGAAGTAGTAGATTTGGGTTCAGCCACAGATTTACAAGAATTGCGCGAACTGGTGGGGCGCTGTTCGGGGATAGTCATTGGTGTGCCGCCTGCGGCTGGTGATAACATTGCTCAAGCTGCACTTAGTACCGTGTTAGGCTCTGCTAAAGATAAACAAGCCATTGGTATATTTGAAACTGGTGGCGGTAATGATGAACCGACTTATCCCCTATTAACAAAATTCCGGGCGTTGGGACTGCACGTAGCCTTTCCGGTAATTCAACTTAGCGAAAACCCTAGTGAAATCACTTACAAGCAATGTGAAGAAGCAGGCACAGACTTAGGACAATGGGTAACACGCGATCGCAGCATCAAAGCGATGAAATCTCTAAGTGCAGACTTAGATAAAGCCCTCGGTAGACTTAGTGGCGGACTGTATATTATCACTGCCAAAAAAGGCGACGTATCCAGCGCGATGTTAGCTTCTTGGGTAGCGCAAGCCAGCTTCAAACCCTTGGGCTTCTCCATTGCAGTCGCTAAAGATCGGGCGATTGAATCATTAATGCAAGTAGGCGATCGCTTTGTGTTAAACGTCTTAGAAGAAGGCAATTATCAAACACTCATGCGGCACTTCTTGAAGCGGTTCGCCCCCGGTGCAGACCGTTTTGCAGGTGTGCGAACCCAGCCAGCTGAAGATGGTACACCCATCCTTGCAGACGCTTTAGCTTACATGGAATGTGAAGTCGTTAGCCGGATGGACTGTGGCGACCACTGGGCGGTATACAGCACCGTCAACGGCGGCCGAGTTTCTAAACCTGAAGCATTAACAGCCGTCCACCATCGTAAGGTAGGAAATCACTACTAAAACTTTTTGCTACTCATTAGAGGACTTGTAAAAGATGAATAGCGATCGCACTTTTGAGAATTAGGGGAAGTGCGATCGCTATCATGCTTTAGGGTATGGCATGAAATAGCTAATATTTATTCACTGTATAATGTAATCAATATTCTGTTGAGTCAGGAGAAATTTTTATGTTTACCTCTGAGACTAACAAAACATTATATGAACAAGATTTTTACTTATGGATACAAACTACAGTTAAACTTTTGCAAGAAGGTAAACTGGAACAATTAGATATTGCGAATTTAATTGAAGAAATTGATAGTATGGGGCGGAGTGAAAAGAAAGAACTTAAAAACCGTCTAATAATATTAATTGAACATTTATTAAAACTGCAATACTGGATAGAAGAAAAAGAGTGTAATGCCAGAGGATGGCGTAATACTATTGTTGAGCAAAGACGACAAATAATTTATCTTCTAGAAGATAGTCCCAGTTTAAAATCTGTTTTAGATGATGTATTTCTAGACTGTTATACAGATGCTAGAAATGATACCATCAGAAAATATCAACTTCCATCAGAACTATTCCCACAAGAATCACCTTTTTCTGTAGCTCAGATTCTTGACGCAGATTTTATACCTTAATTCTAGAGCGATCGCTTTGTTGTTAGATATGCAGATAAAGACTGATAAAATTAATCCTGAATAATCAAAATATTTTGATATTTTTGTGAAACGTGACTCTATTTATTACCAAATTTTCAAGCGATTTCCGGCGTTAATATTTGAACTCGTTGATAACCGTCCTGCACAGGCGCAAAACTATCGATTCGAGTCAGTGGAGGTGAAAGAAACAGCTTTTCGGATTGATGGTGTTTTTTTACCACCAGAAGATGCAACACCCAAAGTTATCTTTTTTGCTGAAGTGCAATTTCAGAAAGATGAAAGTCTTTATCATCGGTTTTTTACTGAATCATTGATGTATTTGAACCGAAATCAATCTCAATACGACGATTGGTACTGTGTGGTAATATTTCCATCACGCTCTTTGGAACCAAACGATAAAAGAACCCATCGCATATTTTTAAACAGCGACCAAGTGCAGCGCATTTATTTGGATGAGTTAGATACTTCTGATACTCTGCCAATAGGCATCAACTTAATGCAGTTGACAACCGCATCTTCCGAAACAATGGCAGAGCAAGCCAAGCAACTAATTCAACGAGTAAAATTAGAAGAAACAGGCACACTGCCGAAAAACGAAATCATCGAAATTATTACGACAATTGCTGTTTACAAGTTTTCGTCTTTGAGTCGAGAGGAAGTAGAAGCTATGTTAGGACTGAGTTTAGAGCAGACAAGAGTATATCAGGAAGCCAAAGCTGAAGGTTTAGAACAAGGTCTAGAACAAGGTCGAGAACAACGGGAAGCTGAACTGTTGAAAGTTGCTGTACCACTGTTACTAAAAACAGGGATGAGTGTAGAACAGATTGCTCAACAATTTAATGTAGCTGTGGAATCTGTGGAGAAATACAGGTAAAATTACCTTTGATAAGTTATGGCGATCGCACCCCATCTTACCTAAATTCATAAAGATTCATTGCAATTGACTAAATAGCCGCTAAGAGCGATCGCCTTCAGGTTTAGCGTATCAGTAGTTTTACCAGTAGAATAGACACATAAAATTTTGCCGCTATTTGGCTTATTGATAGTGGATTTATGATAACTGTGAGCTTAACTGCTGTAGCTACTGCGATCGCAACTACCCTGTTGACTAAAGCACAAGAGAAAATCGGCGAAAACATTGGTGATGTTTTATGGACTGCTCCTGGTAAGTTGATAGAGTTACTGCGCCGCAAGAATAAAGCACCATCTCTTACTAGTAATGAACCGCAGCCATTAGATTATGGTCAAGCAGTGCTGGAACTGACACAAGCAGCACAAGATCCCGAAATTGCTCAAGCTGTTGTGGATGTGGAAGCAGCTGTTAACAATGACAAGTCTGAGGCTGCTAAGGAAATTAAACAGTTAGCAGATGAAATTAAGTCTCAGCCGTCAGTTGTTAACAACTTTGCGAAGTTAGCAGAACAAATTAAAGCAGAAAAAGGTGCGATGGTTGCTCAACAAATCAACATTGAGCAACAGAACAACACTTACAACTGACTACAGTCGTCTCAAGGGGAGGATGGGACAAAGTTAACTCCTAATGACTGGCGTGAAGTTTGCACCACCATGCTGCAAAATCAGCAGGAAGCAGTAAGACTCAGACGCAAAGCGACAGAGCAGGGTTTTGAAGTTAACGTTTATGTTCCCTTGAAGTTGGTGGAACGCAAACAACAGCAACGGCGACAACTAGATGAGCAGCGAGACAGAGAAAATGTTTATGAGTTAACGCAAGAAGTCATAGTCAAAACCTATGAACATGACGCATTTCTACGAGAAGTAATTACACAACAGCCAAGCGTAAATAATAAACATATTGCTGTCATTGGTGAACCAGGAGCAGGTAAGACTACTTTATTAAGTACAATAGCTGCTTTTATTAAAGACAACACTCAAGATTTACCCATCTGTATTTCTCTCGCCAACTTACAGGGAAAAACAATTGAGGAATATTTGCTCAAGCAATGGCTGACTGAAGCAATGAGATTAGTTAAATCTGATGTTGTTGTTACACCAAAAATTGAACGTCAATTACTTGAGTGTTTTGCTAAAGGGGGAGTTTGGCTACTGTTAGATGGTGTGGATGAAATGGGTGAAAATTCACCTGTGGAAGCCTTAGCCAAAATTAATCGAGAACTAACAGCATCTTTGAGACAGGCGCGGGTGGTTTTAACTTGTCGGTTAAATGTTTGGGATGCCCAGGTTAATAATACACTTACAGGATTTGATACTTATAAAACTCAAGAGTTTAAACCAGAACAAATTGATGAATTTATTCAGCAGTGGTTTGAGTGTGCTGGTAATTTAGCAAAAGGGAAGACACTACAGGATAAGTTAAAAGCAACTCAACATGAAAATATTCGTAAATTGGTGACGAATCCTCTGCGGTTGTCGCTGCTGTGTCAGACGTTCTATTTGGATAAGCAGGGAGAATTACCAGAAACGAAAGCAGCACTTTATCAGAGATTTACTTTCTATTTCTATGAATGGAAATCAGAGTTATCTACTGAGTTGTGTAACTCTGATGATTTAAAGGATGAATTACACCAAGCTTTAAGCAAATTAGCTTTTGCCGGGATTAACAGTAGTGCAAGGTTTCGCTTGCGGCGGAGTTTAGCACGTCAAGAAATGAGAGAAGAATTATTTAAATTAGCTTGTGATGTTGGTTGGTTAAATTTAGTAGACAGAGTAGCTGAAACTGAGGAGGAAGTTTATGCTTTCTTTCATCCTAATTTTCAAGAATATTTCGCTGCGTTAAATGTTAATCACTGGCATGAGTTTCTGAATCATGTTCCTCACAACCCAACACAAGGAACTTACCGCATTTTTCAACCCCAATGGAAAGAAGTGATATTGCTATGGTTAGGACGAAGACAAGAAAACCTAAGACAGCAGCAGCAAGATTTTATTAATGCTTTGGTAAATTTTAAAGATGGATGTGGTGAGTGGAATAGGGAAGATGTAGACAAAGGTTTTTATGAATATCAAGCTTACTTTTTAGCGGCGGCGGGAATTGCTGAGTTTAAAGATTGTCTTCAAGCAGATGAGATAGCTCACATCTTGCACCTGGAAATAGTAAT
>NZ_DF978439.1:106908-107913 GCF_002897135.1 Nostoc cycadae WK-1
TGTCTTTTTTTATCAGGTGCAAGATGTGATACCATTTCACGAAAATCTTGATACAAATTCATTGGTTGTTTACTCTTTTCCTCTGCCCCCCTGCGGTCTACTTGTATCAAACTTAAAGTGAAACGGTATGAGATAGTAGAGAAAATTGTCAAATGGGGTTTTGGTTATTTATCAGAAAAACAAAAGTGGGAGCAATGTCTTGATCCAATTGAATATGAAGCTAGATCAACACTACAACAAACAGAAAAAACAAAAGCGATCGCTGCTTTGGTGCAACTGCTGCAATTATCTGATGTGGATTACTTCACTCATAGGGAGGCAGCAAAATGCTTAGGGGAAATCGGCACAGGCAATCAAGATGCGATCGCGGCGTTGGTGCAACTGCTGCATTCATCTGATGTGGTTGAGGACACCCGTAAGCAAGCAGCAGAAAGCTTAGGGAAAATCGGCATAGGCAATCCAGATACGATCTCGGCATTGGTGCAAGTGCTGCAATCATCTGACGTGGATTACTCCACCCGTTTGCTGGCAGCAGCAATCTTAGGGGAAATCGACCCAGGCAATCCAGATACGATCTCGGCATTGGTGCAAGTGCTGCGATCATCTGATGTGGATTACTCCACCCGTAGTCTGGTAATAGAAAGCTTAGGGAAAATTGGCACAGGCAATCAAGATGCAATTACGGCATTGATCCAAATGCTGCGATCATCTGATGCGGATAACTACACCCGTAAGCTGGCAGTAGAAAGCTTAGGGAAAATTAGCACAGGCAATCAAGATGCAATTACGGCATTGATGCAACTGCTGCAATCATCTGATGTGGGTTACTCCATCTGTATCCTGGCAGCATATAGCTTAGGGAAAATCGGTACAGGCAATCAAGATGCGATCGCGGCATTGGTGCAACTGCTGCAATCATCTGATGTGGATAACTACACCCGTAGGCAGGCAGCATTAAGTTTAGGGGAAATTGGCACAGGCAATCCAGATGCGATTGCGGCATTG
>NZ_DF978439.1:108156-115130 GCF_002897135.1 Nostoc cycadae WK-1
GCAGGCAGCATCAAGCTTAGGGGAAATCGGCACAGGTAATCAACAAGCGATCACGGCTTTGGTGCAACTGCTGCTATCAAAAGATGTGGATAACAAAACCCGTAGGCGGGTAGCAGAAAGCTTAGGGGAAATCGGCACAGGAAATCAACAAGCGATCGCCGCTTTGCTGCAACTGCTGCTATCAAAAGATGTGGATAACAAAACCCGTAGGAATGCAGCATCAAGCTTAGGGAAAATCGACCCAGGCAATCCAGATGCGATCGCGGCGTTGGTGCAACTGCTGCATTCATCTGATGTGGTTGAGGACACCCGTAAGCAAGCAGCAGAAAGCTTAGGGAAAATCGGCATAGGCAATCAAAATGCGATCGCCGCTTTGGTGCAATTGCTGCATTCACCTGATGTGGATAACTCTACCCGTAGGCTGGCAGCAGAAAGTTTAGAGAAAATCGACCCAGGAAATCAACAAGTGATCTCCGCTTTGGTGCAACTGCTGCAATCAAAAGATGTGTCTGGCTACGCCCGTGGGGAGACAGCAGAAAGTTTAGAGAAAGTTATACAAGACAATCGGCATCGGTCTTTAGTTATCGCAGGTTTAAAAGATTATTTGCAATTTGATGCAAACTACAATGTCATCTGGAAATGTTCTCAGAATATGCCTTACCCCGATTTCTACCAAGCTTGGCATCAAGGAAACGCTGAAACAATCCTGATTAACCATCTTGACTTACTCCAAAACTTGCAAACTGCAATTAACAACGACACTCAACTTAGCCAAAACATTCACTTAATTTGTATCGACACGAGTAAATTCATCGCACCAGATAACCCAGCCAGCAAAATTTACACAGCACTTGTCAAAGCTGGCTGTCCTAAATGTCCAGATGGTACACCGAAAACAATGGCGGAACTGCAAACCTATTGGGAATTGCTAGAAACTGACAAGCAAGTGGTTTTATTGTTTCACCCAGGTGCAACTAATCTTACAGGTGAGGCGACATACAGCCATGCGTTTCTCAACGCCATCAGCAAGTTTGAAGGTGCAATTTGTTTGATTAGCGACCCCATACCCGACTACAACACCCTCAAAGTTTTTACACCCAAGCAATCAGTTAATGAAATTTTAGAATGGTTGCGGCGTAGTTGTTGATTATGTAGTCGATACATTGGCAATGTCAGGCGATACAATCTCGATGTTAGTCGGTACATTCACAATGTTACGCAATACATTGGCAATGTTAGGCGATACATTCACAATGTTAGGCAATACATTCACAATGGTGATGCAACATAAGCAAGTGCCTCATAAATATCAGCTTCTTCCAGATAGGGATACGCTTTGAGGATATCACTATTACTGTGTCCAGATGCCATTAAACCGACTATAGTACCAACAGTAACGCGCATTCCCCGAATGCAAGGTTTACCGCCCATCACCTCTGGATTACGGGTAATTCTGGTGAGATTTTGCATATTTGCTACCTAAAATACTCATATTGTATCCAGAACAATATTTAACTCCCGCAGTTTTAATGAGTGTGGCATAGAGTATGGCTTTATTGTAAAAGCGTTGTTTGAGGCGATCGCTTTTGTCAATTCCAATTGCGGCAGATAAATGCGTAAAATTTAATCAAACAAATTAAGCTTTAGAATTTATTCAACAGTTATGCCAGATACTAAACCGCGTGATGTGCAGATACTACCAATTGCTACCGATACAACTGTAATGCGATCGCGCAGTTGGGCAAGGTTAAGATTTGAAATAGAATATGCCCTAGCTAAAGGGACTACAGCCAACTCTTATTTAATTCAAGCTGACAAAATTGCTTTGATTGACCCGCCTGGGGAAACTTTCACGCAAATTTACCTGGATGCGTTGCAAAAGCGTATTGATGTCCAAGCAATTGATTATGTAATTCTCGGTCACATCAACCCTAACCGCGCCGCCACTTTAAAAGCTTTATTAGAAATTGCACCGCAAATTACCTTTGTTTGTTCTAACCCAGGAGCGATAAATTTACGTGGTGCTTTAGAAAATCCCGACTTACCAATTATCGTGATGCGGGGAGACGAAACCCTCGATTTGGGTAAGGGACATAACCTGCAATTCATCCCTACACCAAACCCCCGCTACGCTGACGAACTCTGCACCTACGACCCCCAAACTGAAATTCTCTATACAGATAAACTATTTGGGGCGCATATCTGCGGCGACCAAGTATTAGATGAAGGCTGGGAAATTATTAACGAAGACCGCCGTTATTATTATGACTGCCTGATGGCTCCCCATGCACGGCAGGTGGAAACAGCACTAGAAAAACTCGCTGATTTTCCAGCACGTTTGTATGCTACTGGACACGGGCCTTTAGTACGTTACGGCTTAATTGAACTAACCAAAGCTTATCGTCAATGGAGTCAACAGCAAACCTCGGCTGACTTGACAGTAGCCTTAATTTATGCTTCGGCATATGGGAATACTGCAACCTTAGCCCAAGCGATCGCTCGTGGCATTACAAAAGCTGGTGTGGCGGTAGAATCAATTAACTGCGAATTTACTGAACCAGAAGAAATCCGCGCGGCGGTGGAAAAATCTGATGGTTTTGTTATGGGTTCGCCCACGTTAGGTGGTCATGCACCGACACCAGTGCAAACAGCTTTAGGGATTGTTTTATCAGCAGGAACAAACAATAAACTGGCGGGTGTGTTTGGTTCCTTTGGTTGGAGTGGTGAGGCGGTTGATTTAATTGAAAACCGACTCAAAGATGCTGGTTATCGCTTTGGGTTTGATGCCATCCGTGTGAAATTTAAACCCGATGATGCAACTCTGCAATTATGTGAAGAAGCCGGAACCGACTTTGCTCAAGCATTGAAGAAAGCCAAAAAAGTGCGATCGCAAAGTGTCCCCGCGACCAATGTCGAACAAGCAGTTGGACGCATCGTTGGTTCCTTGTGTGTGCTGACAGCCAAACAAGAAGATAGAGCCAGTGCTATGTTAGCCTCATGGGTAGCCCAAGCCAGCTTTAATCCGCCTGGTTTAACTATTGCCGTTGCTAAAGAACGGGCAGTAGAACCACTGACCCACTCAGGTAACGAATTTGTCCTGAATATTCTCAAAGAAGGCAATCACATAGGCTTGATGAAACATTTCCTCAAACCCTTCGGCCCTGGACAAGACAGATTTGCTGATGTCGCTACCGAAGAAAGTACAAATGGCTCTCCTATATTGGCAGATGCTTTAGCATATTTGGAGTGTAAAGTCCAAAACCGGATGGAATTGGGAGACCACTGGTTAGTTTATGCCACTGTAGAAAACGGTAAGGTTTTAAATCAAGATGGTGTGACGGCTGTGCATCATCGTAAGTCGGCTACGCATTATTAATGTGTTTTAACGCAGAGGAGCGCTGAGGTTAACGCGGAGTTACGCGGAGAATTGCATATTCTTCCTTTGCGTCCTTTGTGGTTTGAGTGAGAATGACATGGGTAAACTTCATTACATCGAGTATAAAGAGTGATTACGATTTACTTTTGTGATGTAGGGGTCATCTGTGTTCAAATTTCTCACGAAGCTTGACTATTTACTTAAAGAAACTTTCTTAGGGTTGTTGCGTGGCGGCTGGATGAATTGGGCAGCCGTTAGCACTGTGGCGGTATTATTATTTTTGTTTGGCTTAAGTCTGCAAACTTCTTGGCAAGTTGAAAAACTCCTGAATCAATTTGGCAGCCAGTTAGAGGTTTCAGTATATTTAGAACCGGGAATAGAAGCTAAGAGCATCGAACATTTGGTCGTGAAAATGCCGGAAGTTGTGGCGATGCAAACGGTTACTAAAGAAGAAGCTTGGGCAAAATTAGTCAAGGATTTGAGAATTGCGGATATTGACGGTGCGACTCAGCAGCTAGGGGAAAACCCTTTAGTTGATGAGATGAAGGTAAAAGCGCGGAATTCTCAAGCTGTACCAGTTTTAGCCACAAGTCTGGCTAAATTACAGGGAGTTGAGACCGTTGAGTATGTCGATGAAGCTGTAAAACGCATCGCTCAGTTGCATCGAGGTTTAAACTGGTTTACTGTGACAATTACCAGTATTTTGACTTTAACTGCGATCGCTGTTACTACCACAACCATTCGCCTAATTGTGCTGGCGCGAAAGCGAGAAATTGAAATTATGCAACTAGTCGGCGCAACTTCCGCGTGGATTTATCTACCGTTTATTTTACAAGGAATTTCTTTTGGTTTAGTTGGTGGTGCGATCGCTTGGAGTTTCATTTCCGTAATTGAACAGTTTTTAGGCAAATTACTAGCTAATCAACCAGAATTTATCCAATTCCTTGCCAATGGTTTGCAACTTGCACCCACACAAATCTTATTATTACCCCTGATTCTCTTAAGTTTCGGCGCAACGGTAGGATTAATAGGAAGTTTATTTGCAGTACACCGATTTGCTAAAGCATAGTCAATTGTCAATGGTCAATGCTCAAGAGTTATCTATTATATTTATCAAATAACACATGATATAGCAGTCGAAGTATAGGTGAGGACATTTAAAAAGCACTAATACTAGGCATAGTAAAACTTTTACCTCCTGCCTTCTGCCTCCTGCGATAAATGACCAAGGACAAATAACATGGCATCTCAATGGGAATCTTTATTAAAAAATCTTGGTGCATGGCAAGGTTCATTCACCCGATTTTCAACCCAAGGTCAACTCTTAGAAGATATTAAAAGTGTTGTTTCCTTTGAAGGATTAAACGAAAATAAAACTATGCGTCAAATTGTCCGCCGTGAAGGACAAGAAGATTTAGTTTTAGAATACAGTTCTTTAGCTAAGAGTATACTGTTCTTTGAAAATGGAGCATTTTCTCAAGGTTCGATTCAGTTAGCACCATTTACCGAATTTGGTGCAGAACTTGGTTTAATTTATGAAAACCGCCGCGTACGTTTAGTTCAATTGTTTGATAAAAACGGTCAACTTGATAAACTAACTTTAATACGAGAACATTTAGCCGGAACCGAACCAGTAGAAAATCCTCCCTTAACGGTAAATGATTTGTTGGGAGAATGGCATGGTGAGGCGATTACAATATATCCTGACTGGCGATCGCCTGATACTTTCTCTTCAACTTTAAAATTACATTTAGATGACACTGGACGATTAGTCCAGAGTTTGACTTTTGGCGAAAGAACCATCACCTCAACAGCAACTATCAAAGGTTCTCTCATTCACTTTGACCAAGACCCACAAAAGCAGGTGCAAGTTTTACTATTACCAAACGGTGCTTCTGCAACATCGCCATTGCAAGTAAAATTACGTCAACCCTTATTTTTAGAAGTTGGTTGGTTAATTAAGCCTAATCTACGCCAGCGCATGGTTCGCAGCTACAGCAATAAAGGTGAATGGGTAAGCCTAACTTTAGTGACTGAAAAAAAGGTCTAATAGTAGTTATGACTCCAGCCAAAAATCGCCAACAGATTTCTTAATCTGTAGAATAACAAATAGCAGTAGTACAACGTAGCTTTTGTAAGGAAGCATTAAATGGTACGAATCCCTGCTAAAACTCTGAGTCTTACAGAATTTCTCGCTTTACCAGAGACAGAACCTGCTAGTGAATATATTAATGGACGCATTATTCAAAAACCGATGCCACAAGGAGAACACAGCGCAATTCAGACAGAATTAGCACCTGCAATTAATTTAATTGTAAAACCCCAAAAAATTGCGCGGGCTTTCTGTGAACTTCGCTGTACATTTGGAAATCGCTCAATTGTTCCTGACATTTCTGTATTTACGTGGGACAGAATACCTCGACAAGAGAATGGTGGGGTTGCTAATGTCTTCTTAATTGCCCCAGATTGGACAATTGAAATTTTATCTCCTGATCAAAGTCAAACTAAAGTTATCAAGAATATTCTCCATTGTCTCAAGCATGGAACTCAGATGGGATGGCTGATTGATCCAAAAGAAAAAGCTGTGTTTGTTTACTTGCCAAATCAACCAACTAACGTTTATGAAGAACCGGAAACCAAGTTACCAGTTCCAGAATTTGCTAAAGATTTAAGCTTAACAGTAGAAGATTTATTTAGCTGGTTGCTGGAGTGATTGTAATTATGCTTTTTCTTTCTTTACTATCGCCTTTCCTAATCTTCTGATACACAAAGTTAACTGCGTTCATCTGCGGTTAATTTTTCCTGTCTATAACCTCACTAGATTTAGGAAACTTATAAATTAATTTATCTAAGTTCTTGCTACGAAAAATAATTATGAATTGCCCTTTGCGCTCCCACTAAATGAGCGCCCCAATGAATTTCAAAATGAAAACGCCATTCCCATACTGCTTCCCTAAAATAACTCTGCTCGTAAAGTATAAGACCTCGTTTGAGGTCTTGATAAATATCATTTAAATCATCTATAAAACTGTTGACTATAGGTTGATTATCTTCTATATTTAGTGGTTCAAATACATCCCAATAATTATTAATAGGTAATATTTGAAACCGCTTATAAATACTACTTGATTTATAAGATGAGCGAATATTTTCTACTTCTTTGTCATAATTAATATCAGATAAATCAATTTCAAGGAAGTCAATTATACCTAAATGAAGTTCAGCTAAAAGCTTTCGAGCCGTTATCATGTCCTGCTCTGGATTACTGCTAGAAGTTTCTGCCCAATCACAATACTTACGAACAGTCTTAGAAAATCTTTTAATTTTTGTTTCTGTATCTAAATTAGACAGTTCCATGTGGGAATTTTGGTTTTTTAAACAATAAATATTATTATGAAAAGACAGAAAAACCTATCAATCAAAAGAGCTTTATTGTAAAAGCGTTGTTTGAGGCGATCGCTTTTGTCAATTCCAATTGCGGCAGATAAATACGTAAAATTTAATCAAACAAATTAAGCTTTAGAATTTATTCAACAGTTATGCCAGATACTAAACCGCGTGATGGTCAGATACTACCAATTGCTACCGATACAACCGT
>NZ_DF978440.1:0-73019 GCF_002897135.1 Nostoc cycadae WK-1
ATTACTATTTCCAGGTGCAAGATGTGAGCCACCACCAATACAGCCCGACCAAGTGCATAAGCCAAAGCGAAACCAGAAGAACTTTCTCCTAAGCCGTGGTGAATATTTACAGCCATCCCCGCCGCTGTTAACATTTGTACCCCAACCAGCAACCGATGAATAACATCATCGCCATCAAAGCGATTAGCGTAGAATGTAGTCCCAATCCATGACCACCAAATCGGGATAAACAAAACAACAAATCCCAGTAATCCCGATAGCGAAATATCTTCTTTCAGATTATGCGCTACTTGCGAGACTGCAACCACAAACACCAAATCATAAAAAAGTTCTAGCCAAGTGGCGCGTCTTTCTTCTGCACTATCTTCTTCGCCAATGCGTAATCTTGGTGGCTGGAGAAAATTTGTCATAAAAGTTACTTGCAAATCGCTAATAGCTTTCTACCATTAGCTGTCTGCAATTGGCTATGTTTTTATTTGATTTGTCTCATTCTTGCAGTCAAGAAGCTAAAAGATATCTACAACAATAAATAAAAAGTCCGCAATTGCGGACTTTGGTTAGGCTTTCTGTCACTGTAATTGGCTACAATCATGTATCATGATGCTTTTATTTTTCCTTATTTATTGCCAGCAATCAAGCTTTTATAATTACATCTTTGGACATAAGCTCAGGGATTTTATCTTTAATTTTCTGAACTCAATCAACTTTTATTCCTTCTTATCTATTTACTATTACCTTCCTATGCAAATCATTTCAACAATCAAGGCAGATTACTATATTTTTGAGTTATTTTCTCAGACATAAAACATATATTTAAGTCCATCGTAAACTAACACTAAAATTTTTTATAAATTATAAATAAAGTAAAGGTGGTCAGGTTACAAGCCCTAGGGTTTCCCAGTCCTAGGGTTTTACTTTTTTATGGAGATATTTCACACCTTTGATTAACAGATTAAAATATTAGCCACTTATTAATAAAAAAACAAAATTTTTCAACCACTCGTCAGATAGATGCAACTTGTGAAGAGACAATTTAAAGTATGAGATACAAAACAAAGGGCGTTACGAATTTAGGGTGTAACTATCCTAATGAGCAACCAAAAAATTACACAGAGTAAAAATTATATTTACTCTGTGTTTATCTGTGAGTCTAAATGTTAGTCTCTATAAAAAGCCAACAAAGCGGTAGTTCTCAATGCTGGTGATTAAATTTCCGCACCACCTTTAGGTTCAGCACCCATTGGAGAAACATAATCACGGAAAAGGTTAATCTGCTGTTCAAAAGGTAATTCTTTAACTTGGTTTAACAGGGCTTCAGCTTCTGAGGAAAGGCGATAACCAGCAGGTACAGGAATAATTACATTGCTATCCATTCCTTGAGATAGACGGTACCAAAATAGTAACTTGGTGGTATCACCCAAAGAACCATATTCTCGGCCAATTTGAGTGTCTGCTTTATTAATCAAGTCCCGCTGAATTTGTAGTTGTTCTTCGTGACTTAATTCTTTAACTTGATTAAATAAACCTTCGGCAATTTCTGGAGAAACAGTACTAGCCGCAGGAGCCGCAGGAGTTACAGCACCACCCATTTCTTTATAGATGAACCAGAATAAACCTAGTTGTTGATCTACATCTAATTGTCGCCAAGATTGGAGACATTTACGAATGGTGGGATCGCTGGTTTGAGTATAGGTCATAACGAATTTATTGGTGATTTATGTTGCCATTAGTCACCTTATCAAACACAGATTTAGAGTTTAACCCTACTGAAGACAGATGTAGCTGAATCAAAGAGAATATTGAGGATGAATTCCGAGAATAATCAATTTGATTTATAACCAGTTGCCTACTAAAACGTAAGGGGCCCAATAGTAAGGATGCTTATACTCAGGATCTGTCAAAAGTAACATTTGAGCGCGTTTTAAAGCTTCGGCTTTACTCTCTTTAGTATTAGCAAACTGCTTATAAAACTCACCCATAATGGTTGCAGTAGCTTGATCGTCTACACTCCATAATGTTGCTAATGTACTACGCGCTCCAGAACGCAGAGCAAATCCTGCAATTCCTAAGCCAGCACGTTTATCGCCACTAGCGGTTTGACAAGCGCTCAGAACTAATAACTCGATCGCATTTCTTTGACTTGTCTCTCGGCTTTGCAATAAAGAACTCAATTCGTTGACGTTAACGCGATCGCTTGATAAGGCTGGGTCTTTCTCATCAGAATTTTTCCAAGTCAAAATATAGGTATCTTCAGCGTTGGAAGCAAACTGACCGTGGGTTGCGAGGTGAACTACAGGTGCAGAAAATGACTTGATGGCTTTTTCTAAAGCTATTTTGGTAAATTGGCTGTCAAGCAACACTCGCGCTGGTACTTCTTGTTGAATTGTCGCAATTTCGTTTTTGACACTGGGTAGTCCCTCAAAGGTTCCTAGAGCTTCTGTAATTCCCGCCGCAATGGTACGCGGTTTTTGTCTGGCTAAGGAACGGTTCGGTAACAGGTGTAACCCAGGTGTCAGCGCAATGTTATATCCCTTCTGAATGAGATATTGTTTGCCATCATGCAGTGCGGCCATCGGTACACTCCGCAGTGTTCCATCTAAGACAAACACCAAGTTCTGCACTTTATATGCTTGTAATTGAGGTTCAATATCTCTAATTAACCAGTTATAAACTTTTTGGGAAACAGGTAAAAAGTCATGAGTTGAGCGTGTGACCAATGTTGCTCGGAGTTTCTGGATAGTCTTTTCTACTTCTGTTTGAGAAACTGGAATTGGTTTGGGACGTAATAACAAGTTCTGTTTTTGGCTCTTTAACTTGTTGGGTAAAGAAACAATTACTTCCAAGCGATCGCTCAAAATAATCGGATAAATCACTGCGGCTGTACGATCAATTTCGTCAATCTGCACAGGTTTAGCATCTAAACAAGCTTTGCGAAAGAAGTTGTCTAACTCTGCTAATTGCAATGACTCAATTACATCCCTGGCAGTTTTGAGATTTTTTTGGCTGGCTTCAGAATTGTCTTGATATGGCGAATTTTGCAGCAGTAAACTCACTAGTTCTCGATAAACAGGCTCAACTCCTTCTTGAAAGGAAAACTGCACTTCGCGGTTAATGGCGACTAAATCACTCCGCAATGATTTAAGAATATTCACAGCTTTGGTGTAAGATGCGATCGCTGCTTGTTCGTTGCGTTGGGGATTATCTTGCGCTTTGAGAATTCGGCCTAATTGCCAATGCCAACGATAGGCAATATCAGTTGCACCAATACCTTCAGCTAATTTTAATGCTTGTTGGGTAAGTTGTTGCGCTTCTGACCACTGGTGAGTTTGCTCATACAAATTACCTAATGTCCCTAAAGCATAAGCTTCCGCCCGCATATCCTTGAGGATTTTGGCTTGGTCAACGGCGACAGCAATAATTTGGGCGATCGCTTTCCATTCCACATTCGCCCCGTCTAAGCTTTTTACATTACTCAAACTAGCATCTGCTACTAGCTCATTTTTAGGACAACCAGCATTTATTCCCATTTTGGAAGGTTCAGTTAGCTGTTTAAAACAAGTCAAACTCTGAGCAAAGTTAATCCGCGCATAAATGGTTTTGCGACTTGTGGGTGCAGTATTCAGTTGTTGCTGAATTTCCGGCCACAAACTTTGTACTTGATGCCATTTTTGCTGATCTATAAACAGGTGCATCTGATTGAGTTGTGCCTGTACCCTAGTTAAGGGGGATTTTGTAACGGCAGCTTTTTGGTAATAATCTAAAGCTTGTGTAATTCTCTGACTTTTCTCGTCGGGACTTTTACCTAAACTCAATGCTTGGGCAGTGTTTCCTAAACTCAAATGAATTTCGGGAATTAATTGGGGATATACTTGTTCGGCTATGGATAAACTTTGCTCTAATACTTGTAAAGAGCCAAGTTGGTCTAGGTTTTTTACCTTAATATCTTCTTGAGTTAAATCCCCTACCAACCGCAAGGTATTACCTAAATTCAGCAATCCTGTGGCTTTTAGGGGAGAAGCTGGTTGTTTTTGTAAAACTTGATTTACTTGAATTAAGGTGATTTTGGCGCGGCGATACAGTCCTAATGCTTGCAATGCCTGAGTTTGATTGAGTTGGCTACCTATCTTCCCGGCATCATCACCCATTTTGCTATATGTGGCTGTGGCTTGCTCCCAACTGGTTAATGCTTCTTGAGAATGTCCTGATGCTAGTTGCACTTGTCCTTGAGTGTTCAGCGCTTGGGCAAGTATCGATAAATACTCATGAGAATCGCTTTGTCGAGCAACTTTTAATAATGCTAAACTTTCGGCGATCGCTTTCTGAGCCTGGGGTAATTGTCCTACTTGCTGATGAGCTAAGGCCAAATAGTTTAATGCTAGGGCTTGATTTAGATGATCTCCTTGAACCTGAAAGCTTCCCGCGGCATTTTGGAATAACTTCACAGCTTCCGTAAATTTTTCTGATTGGTAAATTTGAATCCCTTGTTCTAAAATTTGTTGTGGACTTGTCGATAGCAGAGTATTGGCAATAGGTGCAGTAATATTTTGAATAGCAAGTTGGTAAGAGTTGGGAATTAGGGTAACTGGTTGAGTAATTTGTGATAGTGTGGCTAAAAAAAGAAGTGCAGACATAGGATTAGTAGTTCCCACGAGCAAAGGCTGGTAATTGAATTCGTAATTCAGACTGGCGGAAAAAAGTTTTGCTAAAAGTGGTTTATTTTGTAATGGCAGAACTCTGTTTTATTATTCAAACTTCAGACTTTTAAAATGGTTGCGTATAAACTAGGGAAAAATACAGCCCATTTTCCTGCAAGGTGTTATTGCGGGAATTCGCATCAATTAAGGGAATTCCCCAATCAAAGCGGGCATTGATGCGATCGCTTTGCCACAATAATCCTAATCCCACAGAGGCGAGGCTATTGGGATCGGGATCGGCGCGATTAGAACTGTTGTAAGTAGTTCCATAATCAATAAATGGTGTTAGTTGTAATACACCTCCTAATTGGGGGGCGCGGAGGATGGGATAGCGTAACTCGGCAGACACAAAAAAAGCATTATCTGTCAAGAGTAAATCTTGACGATAGCCCCGCACGGTTTGTTGACCACCTAAACCAAACTGTTCTAGGGGTACTAATGCTCTATCAGCTAATTGAGCATCAGCACGGAGTAAGAGTAAGGTATCGGGTGCTAAGAGGCGTACCCATTGCGCTTGTCCCCGCCACGAGAAAAATCTACTATCTGGTGGTGCGCCGCTGTTGGTAGCATCAAAGGCATCTAGACCAAAACTAAATTGCGATCGCGCTGCAAATACTTCTCTACTATTGCGTTGTGTCCAATCTTGAAAAAATCGCAGTACTGAAAGGCGCGTTTGTCCATCCACAGATCCCGGTGAAGGAAACGGAATACGTTCACCAGCCAAAGACTCTAAATAGCCAATATCACTGTTGCGCCGATTGGCTGTAATTCCCAAAGCAAATTCTGTGGTGGGGGTTTGAATCAGTGGTTGGCGAAATGTTACAGCAAAGTCTTGGGATCTACCTTCAATATCTAAAACATCGAAGGGTTCTTCTACTACATTGCTGGAAGTGTAGTTATATTGAAACTGCACAGTTCCATTGTAGGGATTGACTGGTAATGTGTAGCTAACATCAACATCGTTACTACCATCCGTGTTGGCATAAGCAATGGAAAGTCCATCACCTAAACCTAATAAGTTGGCTTGGGTAAGTTGAATTTGTCTTTGAAAACTGCCAATACTAGGGACTCGATTATTATTTAAGCTGACTTGAGCGCTGAATGTTTTGGCTTCTGATACCTTGACATCAATGATGCTACTTCCAGGACGAGAACCCGCTGCTAATTCCGCCGAGATATTTTTAATTAAGGGATTAAGTTGCAATAGTTGCAGTGCTTGCAGTAACTTATTTACGTTGAGGGGTTTGCCAGTAGCTACGGCGATGCGACTACGCACATAATCTGAGTTGAGCCGTTTGAGTCCTCTAACTTCTATACTTTCAACGCTACCTTCAATTACTTGAATTTTGACTACATCACCTCTAGATTTGAAGGTTTGATCAGCTGGGATAAATGCCCCAGATGAAATGTAACCTTTGTCTGTATAAAGTTTTGTCACTGCATCACTGACTCTCAGCAATTCTGCAAAGGTGATGGGTTTACCAGTAAATTCTTGGGTAACTGTTGCTAATTCTTCCGGGCTAAATACAGTACTACCAATTACTTCAAAGCGGGTGACTAGAATTGTGTCTCGTACACCACTGGGGGCTGTTTCTGGCGTGGGAGTAGTTTCCCTAGGCGTTTGGAATAAGTCTTCTGGAGGTGGTAGGGTGGGAGTCTCTGGTGGCGTAGGTTGCGGTAGCTGTGGCCTGGGCAAAGTTTCTGGTGCTGGCAGATTTGTCCTGGTTTGAGCTACTAGATGAATATTCACCGTCTGCGCTTTCACAGAACTAAGAGATAAATTATCGAGAAACAAGGTTGCAAAAATTAACAGATTGAGCGATCGCATCTGATATTTCGGACTCAAAAAATATTCAGCAGACATGATAGATAGAGATAGATATACACACCCAAAAATTCTTACAGATGAATTTATCTACTGATTCTACCAGTATATTTGCGTAGGTAATATTTCTATTTGATAAGTTTTCCAGATTAGCTAAGAGATGAGTAATCTTGAAAAATCAGGATAGTTCTGCTGATATTACATTCCAGAATAATTTAACCCAAAATATTTTAAGTATTTTTGATAACGATTAATATGGATATTAATAATTAATTAAATTCTACTTGCAGTGCGATCGCTTATCGGTGCAGCGGCTTGATGGTATTTATTTAGCAATTATCAAGATAATTATTCTCTCAAGTTGGAAGCACTATGAAAGGAGTGATACATCGTATTTTCTGGAGCGAGACGCAACGCTGTATTGTAGTCTTCCATCGCTTTTTTTTGTTCGCCTAGGTCATTGTAAGTCTGACTACGCCAAAGATAGAATAGAGCGTTTTGCGGATGGATGCCAATTGCTTTGCTATAGTCATCAATTGCTCCTTGTTTGTCACCAAGGTTCTTCCGGCGAAAATTAGCTCTTTCACCGTACAGATAAGCATTTTGGGGATTTATCCCTATCGCCTGATTGAATTCATCAATAGCTCTTTGACTATCTCCTTGTTTGAAATGACTATAAGCTCGTTTAATATATGTTGTAATATCTGTAGCTTCTGTAACTTCTGTATTTTTATGCAGATTTTCTTTAATATCTATGTCCGTTGAGATAAATTGTTCTCCGGGGACAGTTGCAGCTAAATTTGTTTTTTGCCCAGAAAGTTTGCTCAAGACAGACTTGTTATTTTTCACCGCCAGCCAGCCAAATATTCCACTACCTGCGACTACAAGCATTAGAGACAATTGTTGTCCAATACCGTTTTGATTAGAACTAGAACTAATGGCGGTCAACTGATTGAGATTACTTCTGTAGGTTTGATCAGCTGTTGCAGGTTTGATTTTACCTAAAGATGTAAACCATGTTATTGTCATTAGTGCTGTAACAGTAAGTAGTCTGTGCTTCATAAATTAGCTCGATTTGACTTAAGGAGGGTTTACAGCCAAGCATTGATGCCAGTCATTAACTAAATAAGAATGGATTGACCTTGCTGTTGTCATTGCCAGCCAGATTAATTGTTTTATCTTATCCAGGGATTTAAATTAGGAACTTTTATTGCTTCTAATTGTCCCAAAGTTATTCATTCTTGACTTCTGTGTTAGTACTTATCGAGTATAGTAGCAATCATTATCGCTAAAAATATCTATTTTGCAGCAGATATCAGCTTTTTGTATACAATCATCCTTTAGGTAGTACAGTAATATCTATTACCAAATTTTACAATATTCAAGATATACATAATACAGTAGATAGCTATGGCGATCGCCTATTTCAGAAGTAAGAAAAAATTGCGGATGAAGCGATCGCATTTTATTGTCAATTTTTATTATCTCATCGACAAAGCGCCGCGAAGAAATTGGCTATGGGACAAAAAAAGTGCTGTTAGCAGTAGCAGAGCGTGTAGCTAGTACTGAATTGAAAGTATCGAGGATAAAACCAGTTGTATCAAAGCTTTGAGTCGGAGGCTATGTCTTAATTTATATGAATAGAGCCATCAAAAGTAAATATTAGATAAAGCTGTTTTCGTATATATGAAGTACAAGTTTATATATTTTTCGGCAAAAGCCAGCAAAATTTAAAATTATGTGAAAATTTGAGCTAGTATGCCGCTAATGCAAAAATGCAGCAACATCACTACTCATAAGTAGAAATTTACTCATTTGCTCAAAGCTTCTATCTAACGCTAGAGCTTATCTAGCTCCTCCAGAATTTCTTTAGCAGTTTGATATCTTCTTAGATAATCAAAAGAAGTCATCCGTTCTAAAATTGCCGCTAACCCATCAGAAACTTGTGCCTTATCGCGCCAAATTAGCACAGTTGTCTGCGGATCACGCTCAATTTCTTTGGCATTTTTTCCAGTTAAAGCTTGAATTCCAATCATTCCCAGAGCATGAATATCACTGTTCAACCTTGGCTGACCCATAAGTTGTTCCGGCGAAGCATACCCAAGAGTACCCACCGCAACTGTTAAGCTTTCCTCTTCTTGCTGGGGTTGAATTTGTTTGACTGCACCAAAGTCGATCAATACTATCCTATTGTCCGTTTCCCGACGCATCAAATTACTGGGTTTGATATCTCGATGGATCACATTATGATCGTGGACAAATACTAATACCTTCAAAACATCCCTTAAAATTTTGATTACCTCAGCTTCCTCAAGACGCTTACCCACAATCAATTCATCTTGTAAGCAATGCCCTTTGATATACTCCTGCACTAAATAAAATTGCTGATTTTCTTCAAAGTAAGCTAGTAGTTGAGGAATTTGCTTGTGGTGTCCCAAAATCTCCAGAATTTCTGCCTCTACACGAAATAAACGCCTAGCAACTTCCAGAAATCTAAGGTCTTTCTGCGCTGGTTGTAAATGCTTGACAACACACTTTGGCGAACCAGGGCGTTTGGTATCGTCGGCTAAGTAAGTATAACCAAAACCCCCAGAACCTAGTACTTGTGCAACCTTGTAGCGATTGTTCAGCAATTGACCGCTTTGGGGCTGACTATCAACAGGTGACTTGGTTTCGTTACTCGTAGCACCGCCTTCTCGCAACAGCGATTTCAATAAGTCTATGGTTTTTTCTTGTTCTTGAATCTGATTAGCAATTTTGTCTCGCTGTAGTTTTTCCGAGTAGGCTGTGTAGACAACTACGCTACCAGCTGCTGCAATTAATCCAATTACAGGCTGTGCTAGTGGTACCCATCCGGCTTGGGTAAAAATAATAAAGCCACCACCTATCAAGAAAACCAAAGCGCCTCCACTGGCTAATCCTAAAAGCAGTGGATGCTTAATTCTCCATCCTATCAACGCACCCATTACAGTCCAGCCCCAAAGCCAAGTTATTTCTCCCCATTCGGGGAGAAACCAAAATATTGGTCTTTGGTCAAGGACTCCACTGAGAATCTCACTGACAATGTGAGTATGAATGACAATTCCTGGCATCTTTCCCGCGTTGTCTTGTCTACCAGTAGCATAAGGAGTGTTGCGAATATCTTGCTTACTGGGTGCTGTAGCGCCAATTAAAACGATTTTGCCATTAACCCAATCAGGATTGACTTTATTGTTGAGTACGTCTGTAAAACTGACTGTTCGGGCAACATTATGAAAAGAACGGTAGTTGAGCAATATTTGAAAACCACCATTATCTGCTTCCACATAACCGCCAGCATCTTGTGGTAAGCGTTGAAACACAGCTTTACCCAATTTTAATTGTAATACGTCACCTGTTTGGGTAATTTGTGGTTGGATTTTGGCTGTGTCTGCCAGATATTTCAATGCTGCTGCAACGGCCAAAGACTGCTGACTTTGACAAGGTGTTTTTGGCTCAGGATTAACAAATAGCAGGGCGCGGCGAATAACTGCATCAGGGTCTTCTGGAAGATCGGCAAACCCGACATTATTTGCATCTAATCCTGGTGGTGGGGGTGTTGTTGTGCTGCAAATTGGAATAATTTTATTGTTTGTTTGCAAGCGGTTCAGCAGTTTGGCGTTACCACGACCAGGTTCTATTTCTATAGGTACATCTCGAAAGAAGTCTAAAGCAATGACACGGGCTTGGTTACTTTCTAATTTACCTAAGAGTCTGTCTAGTTCTTCATCTGTGGGCGTGATGTGCTTGAGTTCTTGGATATCTTGCTCTGTAAATCCCACAATTAAAAGACGAGGATCGGGAGGTAGATCTGCACGCCTTTGCATCATCTGGTCAAAAACCTTCAGTTCAAAGTATTCTAATAGTCTGAGCCTTTGAACCCCAACCAAAATTAGTGTAACTAGCACGCTAGTAACTATGACTGGCTGTGTGAATAATTTTTTCGCCCCTGCAAACATAGTCTTACGAAAGTTGGATCTTTATGGTAGGTCAACTACGTTAAAGTACACAACTTTGGCGTTAGTTTAGCCATACACATTAAAAGTAATTGTAGATTGATCATTGAGACTTTTAATGCTGTGTATCGGAACTGGAACAAAAGTAATTAAATCTCTAGAAGTAGGGAAAATTATCTTTGATTCTCCCTACTCTAATTTATATTAGTTAGCTTTGGCGATCGCACCACAAGCTAGACGACCACCGCCAGCTTCATCGGCTGTACCACCAGCTTTCTTTTGATCCTGGAGTTTATGGATAATAACTGCACTACCATCACCATCAAATAAGCTGATGGGACTATCAGAAATAGTCACACTGCTAATAAATGCTTCCAAACGACCTTGACCTAAAGGATTAATTTTAATATTGGGTAAATCACCTAAATGATAAGGATGGTTCTTTTCTACCGGCTTTGATGAACCAAAGGGGCCAGGGTCAAAGTGTCCACCAGCAGAACTAAAAGGCTTTTCTGTACCTGTTTCACAAGCACCTGTTTCATGAATGTGAACGCCATGTAATCCTGGAGTCAAGATTTTGGGATCACCTTTAAGTTCTACAGCCACCCAAACAGACTGAAGTTCGCTATTTTGTACGGCTTTCAGCGTCCCTGTAATCCCAGGGCCACTAATTTGAGCTTGAGCTTTTAGCTGTGGCCCAGCACCATTAGAAGGAGAAGCACAAGCTGTTAGTAGTACTAGACAGGCAATAACGATGTAAGAGATAAATTTCATAACTCAGATTCTCAAAACTCTATCAACACTAGTTTTGTCGTTCAATATCTTGACTACAAAAGGAAATAAAAATGCGTGAACGCTTACGTAAATGGATACAGGATTTTCAAGAGTGGATTATTTTCGCTGTGATATTTGTATTGTCAATAGTAGTGATTCGGGTTTTTGAAGATAAACCTCCATTTAAAAGTATTGTGGAATCATTGATTAGCTCTAAGTTTATTGGTACTCTGCAAGACTTGAGTATTTTAGCGGCGGTCATTCTTTACTTCCGAGAAACTCCTTCCCGCAAAAAACAGGCACATTATGAAGCATGGCGTGTAATTAACTCAGCTTATGGACAACGAGCTAGTGGAGGTAGAATTCAAGCATTACAAGACTTGAATGATGATGGTGTTAGCTTGGCTGGACTCACAGCCGATAAAGCTTATCTAGCTGGGATTAACTTAAAAGGAGCCGATTTGCGAGATGCGAATCTCGAAGGTACTAACCTGAAAAATGCTTGTTTGCAGGAGATTGATTTACGCAATGCGAATCTTCAACAAGCTGATTTGAGATATGCCAACCTTGAGAGAGCAAATTTAAGAAATGCCAATCTTCAAGGACAAAGCACTAACCTCAGCTACACAAATTTTCAGAATGCTTACTTAAGTCATGCCAATTTTCAATTAGCCTACCTTTGGAGTGCAAACCTTCAAGGTGCTGATTTAAGTTATGCCAATCTCCAAGAAGCGGATCTCAGTTATGCCAATCTGCAAGGGGCTAATCTCAAATATGCCAATTTTCAAAGTGCTGACCTCAGCCCGACCAATCTTGAGAAAGCCAACTTTCAAGGTGCCGACTTGCAAAATGCTGATCTCAGAGATGCCCAAAACTTGAATCCAGAGCAAGTTAAATTAGCTAGGAATTGGGAACATGCTAAATATGATGAGGCTTTGCGAATGCAGTTGGGGTTAAGTCCATTTAGCAAAAATATTGAAGTCTTGCCACCAGAAAACCCTGGTCAGGACGACAATTTATCCGATATTCAGCAATCCCAACTCCTCGATGATTTTTAAGCTTGCTGGATTGAGTAACTAAGCATCTATCACTACCCTACCGACAGGATAAGCCACACAAGTTAAGATATAACCTTCTTTAATTTCACTTTCTTCTAAGGCTTCGGGATCATAGCCTTCCATTTTGACATTTCCTTCTAATTTACGTTTTTTGCAAGTACCACAAACCCCAGAACGGCAACTACTGCGGATTTTTACCCCTTCTTGATCAGCCATATCCAGGATACTTTCTTCTCCGTCACAAGGTACGTCTTTACCTGATTTCGAGAAAACTATTAGTGTTTGGCTAGAAGATGCTGGGGGAGGAGAGACTGGAGTTGATGTAGCGACTGGGGTTGTCGCCACACGCGCTACTACATCTTGAACGGGTGCTGCTTCTGTAGAGATTTTGCCCAGCATTTGGCGTAGCCCTAAATTACCTACAGGAGTAGGAGAAACTTCTACCTTAGCAGTAAGCTCTGGGGCTTTTTTGGTTTTTTTCCGAGGTGGGCCAAAGCTTTCTTCATAGTAGTTCTGCATTGGAAAGTCGATGCTTTCTAGCAAGTCATTGACCGATTCCATAAATGGGTTTGGCCCACATACATAAACTGTGCGTTCTTTATAGTCTGGCGCAATTAGTTTTAACATTGCTGGATCAAGTCTGCCGGTGAAACTCATCCAACTTTGACCGGGTTCACGACGGGTAATGCTAATTGCCAGATTAAAACTTGGATGATTTGCTGCCATCCAATCTAGTTCCTGCCGATAAATGATATCTCTGGGACTACGGGCGCAGTGGAAAAAGACGACATCAACGTTAGAGGCTGTGTCATACAACCAGCGGGACATAGACATCATGGGTGTGATGCCACTACCTGCGGAAATCAGCAACAGTTTTGGTGAAGGATTCGCAAAGCAGGTAAATTTACCTGTTGGGCCATTCAGTTTCACTGAGCTACCAACCTTGAGGTTGTCGTGTAGCCAATTGGAAACTAAACCTCGTGGGACATCTGTCCCCGCATCATTAGGTGCGGGGACGCGTTTGACGGTGATTTCTAGGGTATGGGGACGGGAAGGTGTGGATGAGATGGAGTAGGAACGCAACACCTGTTCGCCGTTAATTTCTAGGTCGAGGGTGACAAACTGGCCTGGTTTATAAGTAAAGAGCTTTGGTGGGTCGGCAACGAAGCGAAAAGTTTTGACATCGTTGGTTTCATCAATGATTTGGGTACATTTAACGGTTAAATCTCCCTTCATCCAACGCTCAATTTGGCTGTGATCTACTGTCGCTAGTGGCATATACTCTTCGGGAGCTTTGGCGACTGCGGCAGAAATTGGCTGTGGTTCAGGAATTGACGGTGAAGCAACAGCTGCGATCGCTATTTCTGGCTGTAGAGCTTGACCATTACTTGTCGTGATTACGTTAGTAGTAACGTTAACATTCAAATCGATCATGGTTGGTTCATTGCTGGATACTGCTCCGATCACCATCAAAAAGAACCGCCCAATCTGCATCATGTCTCCTGTTTTCAGAGCATAATCCTGATTGATTTGGATTTGTTCTGCATTTAACCGCGAACCAGCACGACTTGCCAAATCAGTGTAATAATAATTGCCATTTTTGAGAGAAATTTTGCCGTGCATCCGACTGACTTCGGCGCTATCTAACACCACATTACAGTTAGGATAGCGCCCAATTAGACACTCATGATTGAGCATTGTGTCTAAGTTGAGGTCTAGTTCTTTGAGTTCATTGGGTTGCTGTGGATCAATGATTCTGAGTTTAAGCATATTAATTACCTAATATGTCAATTCCTATGTGTTTTTACTGCCAAAATCAGGGAAATTGTTTACATTTTATGTTGTAATCATTACCTAAACTCAACAGAGGTAATGAGGAGTGCCAAAAAACTGGCGTTGATTGGTTTAACTGGGATGGCAGTACCATCCCAGTTAAATTATTAGAGTTGCGTTATGGAACAAGCTTGTCCTAGACTTGCTTGCAGACGATTACTCAAAAGCTCCAAGATATTTCTGGCTAGTAAGGTGTCTTGGGCCAGCACTGCCTCAAAATTCTCAGCATTGATTCTCAATGTCTTCGTTCTGGTACCGGATGCTACTACGGTTGCCGCATAGTTAGTGTGGTTTAATACTTCTAATTCACCAATGGTTTGCCCAGGTAAAATCATTCCTGACAAATCTTGATTACCCATGCTTTGACTGACTCTAGCTTCACCGTCGATTAAGACGATCAGATCATGAGCCACTGTACCCATCCGACAAATTTCTTCTTCTGGTCGATAAACTCGGACATGGCTATTTTTCGCCAAATCAATTAAGACATTTGCTTTCAGACCTGAGAAGAAGCTGCTCTTATACAGCCATAACAACTTTTCTAAGGTTCCTAAAGCTTCAGCTAGGGTGTCTCCTTGTTGGGCTTGCATTTCCCATTGCACCAGAATCACGATATCGTCGCCACTGCTGAAGCGGACAACATCACCCTGTTGGAGTTGTGCTTGCTGATCAAGAATTTGTGTTTTACCAATCCGCAAACCGTTGCTGCTACCTAAATCTTTGACGCTCACGCCTTTTTCATCAAGGTAGAAGATGGCGTGCTGACGAGAAACACGGTTATCGGAAATGATGATGTCGTTGCCAACTTCACGTCCGACACGAACTGTTGACTGTTGAAACACTCGTCTTTCTACACGCCCCATGATTTTGATTTGAGCAATCATGGTCGGTACGGTATTTTTGGCGTGGGTCTGTCCTTGACCAAGAATGCGTCCGGCTGTTTCGATCACCAGTTGATCTTTAGTGGACTTTGTATCTAACAACTGACGAGCTTGTTGGAAACCAAGACTAGGATCGATTTGATGTAGCGCATACAGACTGGCTGCTTGGACTAAGGGATCAATGTCTTGTAGCAGTTGCATTAAGACATCAATAATTACGTCCGAACGTAATGCTGGTTCTGGGATTTGGGTGGGCGCTACGATGGAACTCCAAGTAGAGGTATTGGTGGAAGCGGAATTCCGAATGGAATTGGGAGCGTCGATTTGTGTATCAGCGATTCCCGGATTGATGTCTGTGGCTATACCAACTGATTGAGTTACTAGGTCTTTGGCTTGGCGTAAGGAGGCGATGACTCTCATACTGAGACGAGATATCCACTTCGACTGCTCTTCATTAGACCGTAGAATATCTCCCAAGATATTTGCTGCGAGTACACCTATAGAACGGGCAATGTCGAGGGCTTCTGGGGTATCACCTAAAATTTCCAGAATGCTGAGTAATTGGGTGACAATCAGTTTTTGTTTTTCTTGAACTGCTTGTCGCAATAGGACGTAAACCGGGGCGTGGGGATTAGAAACTAAGTTTTGCAGTGCTTGATAGCGAACTGCTAAGTCTTGCAATTGAGATAATAAGGTCTCGGCTGTCCTTAGTAGTGCGCCATCTTGGTTAAACATTTCTGCCAAGACTTGTTCTTGTTCGGCAGATGTGATGGCATACTCTTGACGCAAGCTCATGATTTGCTTTTGCTTGCGCTCGAAAGCATCTGATAAGGGAGTGCCTGTTTCTACTAGTTCTTGAATAACTAATTCGAGTGCGCGACGATAACTATCAATCCGCAGTTGGTTTTCCCGGCTGAGTTGTCTTTGAGGATCTAGTAGGGCGGGGTCTTCGACACCTAGTTCTGCGAGTACGGAGTAGTGTTCTTCATCGCTGATGTTCAGTTCTTTGCGGACATCTTTGAGAACTTCTAAGCTGTCGGCAGATTGGACGTTACCTTCTTGGAGGGATTCTTGCAATACGCCTTTATATACTCGTAGTCTGTCGGCACGGCTAAAACCAGGTAGTACTTTAGCAAGAACGTACACTTCGTTAGGAAGTAGGTCTTGGAGCGATCGCCCTTCGAGGAATTTGCTCCAATCTACTGCTAGTTTGTTCAACTGACGACGCAAACTACTCGCCAAGCTCTCACGGGAATAATTGTCTCTGCTGCGAGCTAAACTTCTGTGTAGCCACAAGCTACTGACTAAAACAACAAAGGCGTTCAGTAGCAAAATCCCCCAAGTAGGAAACAAACTGATGTTGGGGCGACCACCAAAGGAGAAGAAGACGTTGAAGGAGACAAATGTACACAAAACAAAGCAAGTATGTAAAATATCTTCTTCGCTAATGTTTCTGCCTTTGCGCTTGATGAAGGCTCGATAAGCTTTTTCTAGACTCAGACAAATTAAGTAGCTCAAGCCCGCACAGACAGCGAGGGTAATGGGAGCGGCAATGATTTTAGGAACGGGAATAGCTTGTCCAAAGAAATAAAAACCTGGGTTGAATAAGGTGCTTAACTGCCCTTCTTCATGTGTCCAAGCTCCTGAGTAGTAGTAGTCCCAGTTACCTGCGTACAGGTAATAGTAAAGGTAGAAACCAAACATTAACCCAAAATAGGTATAAAACACTAATTTTTGGTCTGGTCTGGTAATTCCTTCCCAGTAAGAGCGTTCTGAGTCAATGTCAATGCAAGGAGATTGACAGCTAACGCAAGCACTTTTTTCGTTGCCACTAGTATCTACACTGCGACACATGGATTGAGTGATGCTTTGGGGCGGTTTGAGGTGGGCATCACTACCTAACAATCCTCTGGGGCCTGTGTAAAACATTTGCACTGGAGCCATTGGACAGATGTATTGACACCAACTTCTGCCTTTGAATAAATAGCCGACTGCGATCGAAGAGGCGATGGTGAATAGCAAGAACGCAGCCATTGCTGTGCGATCGCTATTCACAAATAAAATGCGGATGTTCAAGCCTAGGTAAAAAAGGAACATTTGCAGGTATAAGTAATTCCGCCCTAACCAAGATTCTTTTTCTACACCTGCCAATTCGTAACGAATGTTACCTGTGTCTGGGTTGACGACTTTACGCTTGCGCTGAATCCCCAAGGCACGAGGAATTTGGGAGAAGAAATATAACGGACAAATCCGCCGCCAAAATTCATGCCCAAACAGGATTAAAACCATGATCCCGATGGGCAGTACCATCGCCCAGAAGATCCGCGCTCCCATCGCATAGGGCTGCTCTGGTAAACATACACCCTGAACTGCTACGCAATCATCTGGATCGAGGTACCTCTCAGGATGGAGATGGAAAGGACTTGCTGTATTACTTGGGTCGGTTAACCAAACCGAAAGTGGATCATAAAATAAAGAAAAAATTAATGTCAGCCAGCCGATAGCAAGCAGCCACCTGACTATGTGCATCTGTTTTTCTGGGACTTGACTAATCATTGTTTGCAGTTGCTATAACGCTAGAGTTCGAGTATGTTTTACTGGATAAAATTCCCTAGACTAGGTAAAAGTTCATAGAAAAACTATCAGCTACTACTGCCTTGATAGCTAACAAATAAACAATTTGTTTGAAACACAAGGAGATGTAACTGCACAAGCAGCTTGATATTTGATTGCTTGTAATTTTGTGTGAAGTCTAGTGATTATACAAATTGATGACAGTTGCGCTTGGTGAAGTTTGTTTACTATTAATGCTCCTGTTATACGTACGTATGATGTTATAAGGTTTTGCGTGCAGGAAATTAAAAGTTTTTCTTAATCATTGTTTCACGACGGTAAAGTTTCTGCTCATATTTGATGAGTTAATTTTTACCCCTAGAGGGCTACTGTATTGTGCAGCAAGATACTAGAGGTTCTTGAGTAATTTCTTCTAAACCTCCAGAGCGTAATAAATCTTCCCAATCATTTTTAATTGTCAGATCATTAGGGCTAGATTTACGCAATTCACTGAGAATTGCTAAAGAATCTTCCCAAAATCCAGACAAGGCGTAAATTGCCGCTTGTTCTTCTGGTTTGACTTTCTTTAATTCCGTCATCAGTGCAGCATCTGGTGCAATGCGTTGAATGGAGCCAGAAACTACATAATCAAGCTGCCGATCGCTGCGATCGCAAATTATCGAAAAGTCCCAGTGATAAGTTTTACCAACTTTTAAACTTGGCACATCTGATTTTTCTGGCAAATTCAGGCTGACAATACCAGCTTTAGTTGGTGTTGGCAAGGTTTGTTGATACACAACATTATCTTGATCATCTGACAAAACCAATTCCATGACTGGTGCAGATGTTTGCGGTACATAAAATAAGAAAGAGGGATTCGCGGCGGTAGTTCGTTGCATTGGATCAAAGGTTGGTGTTAACGCCATTAAGCGTTTTTTACCGGGAATGCAAACAGCACCGTTTTCACTTAAACGTTGTCCAGCACGGGTTCCTCCCTGTACTTGCCGCACGGGTTTGCCCAAGTTGGTGGGAATATAAGTAACGTAGGTTTGACGCTTGTTACCATTGCGGCGATCGCGCGATACATAAATTTGGATATTGTTCACCGCTGTGGTAGCGTAGCGATCGCCTGGCCTTTCCTGAAGTGCTTGTTTAAAATAGTTCAAAGCGGCTGAGTAATTCCGCTGACGGGTAGCACTGTAACCCATCTGCATATATTGGTTGTAGTTTGACTGAGCTTGAGCTAAGTAAGCAGGCAGGGCTACAACTTTATCTGCGCTAACAGGTAAGAGAGAGCCAAGCATTAAGGTTACACAGACGCATCTTATCAGGAAAAACGGTTTCATAGTCAATCCCTTCACTTGGGCTTTACTGTATGTTCATACAACATAGATAGGTTGCATTTCGCAGATCTATGCAAAATTTTATCTAGTCTTGTTGACAATTTTCAGTGTTACCTGTGAAAATCTCTAATTGCTTGGATTAGTTAATTATGTGTCTCCTGCTGTGAAAGCCTACAAATAAACTATCTTGTCAATAATCAACTACAGATGTTAGACGTTAATGTTACTTAGCCATTTCTAGTAGTGTGTTCTTCCGTAAAACTACTATAATCTAGTGACAACTTGCTTGTACATATTTTCATTTTCAAGATTAGTAACAAATACGTAAGATACTTATCCTAACTTTTTGTTAAGTTTACAACCCAGTTTATTAACGTTGACTTAGCTGCTTATGGCACCTGAATTCTTCTGTAAATACTCATTTAAATAAAATTAAAAGCTGACTAACAGACCCATTAGGCGTTGCATCAATGCGGGATGGATTCAGATGTTTAACCATAATTAAAGATTGATTCTTCGCGCCTACCCTGTGAGCAGCAGCTACCACGTCTATGCGTGAAACAAATTTCATTCAGTTAATCAGCCATACACCCAATTAACTGTGGTGAGCAACAGTGAGTAATTACGAAAACAACTCGCTACAATTGGGATGCGTTAGGAAAGCATTGTTAAAGTATGAGATTGATTTCTGAACCACCAATTCCTGTAAAAATTCAAAAAATGAAGGAGAGGGTACGGTGGAGACATAGCACTATGCTCCAGCGCGGCATCGATCAAACCAGTATGGTAATTGATGATGGCAAAGATGAGAATCCCGAATTTTCGTTTTTGGTGATTGGAGATAGTGGTACAAAATCTCATTACGGACACCACCCGCAACGCGAAGTAGCTGAATTAATGCTGGCGCATAAAGATGATTGCCGTTTTGTGCTGCATACCGGTGATGTGATTTATGTGGTAGGTTCCCATGAATATTACCCAGCCAACTTTATTGAACCTTACCGAGAATTTTTAGTGGGTGGCGAGAACCCCAAGAATATTGCTTACGATCGCATGACCTTTAACTTACCGTTTTTACCAGTTCTCGGCAACCACGATTATTATGATGTCCCATTTGCCTACCGTTGGTTAACAGGTAGCACACTCAGGTTGCGGCGGATGTTGCGTTACAAAGATTTTGAAATTGGTTGGCATGGTTCTAATCAAGGAGATGCTTATTCACGCGCCTTTCTAGATTATCTAGCCGCCTTGACTTCTCCTGAAGAATTACACCACCATTTAGACCAAAATTACACAGGTAAAACAGACACTGGCCGTTGTTTGCGTTACATACCAGGAGAATTTACCCGTGTACCCAATCGTTATTACAGTTTTCGGTATGGTGGTATAGATTTTTTCGCATTGGATTCCAATACATTTAATATGCCATCGCCTTTACCGACAACCCAAGCTGGAGAAATTTACCGCCAGGAATTGCAAAAACGCCGCCAGGAAATAGACAAAGAAGAAGAACAGATTTTGGCAATAAGCGATCGCCTCAATCCCGATAACCCAGCCGATGCGGAACAACTCGACGACCTTAGTGCCAAATTAGACCAAATTAACGAAGTCAAAATTGACATCGAGAAACAATTATCATCTCATCAGTCGCCTACAATTGATTTTGAACAACTAGAATGGTTGCGCGACAGACTCATTGAATCTTGGCATACTTCAGAAGTTCGCGGCCGGATACTCTTTTTTCACCACCCTCCATACGTCACCGAAGCCACAAAATGGAGTCAAGCACAAACTTTAGCAGTGCGTCATCGGTTACGTTGGGTTTTGGAACAAGTCAAAGAAAATCTTGGTTCTCTTACACAAGGCCGACCCTTAGTTGATTTAATATTTAACGGTCATGCTCACTGTTTAGAATATCTCCGCATAGCCGATACAGGATATGCAGATTCCCATATTCCTTGCATTGTCTCCGGTGGTAGTGGTCGCCGTCCTCGCCGTCAGCGCAGTGAGGGAACGGAATTGTTAGAGAAGTTTACTGAACTTCCTAGTAGTCCGATTCGCAAAGTTGCAGACTCCTTACTTTATGTCGGTCGCTATGGTTACGGTTCTCAAACACGCTTACCTTATTCCTGCGTGCGAGTTGATGTTCAAGATGGTTATCCACTTAAATTTATTGTTCGACCTTTAGTCGCTGAACGCGTTGACCAACAATGGTATCAGCATGAAATGGAACCATTGATGTTGTGAATGGAGAGAAAGTATGAAGTATAAAGTTTTATTTTTTATACTCAGGACTTACGTAAAAATAACGTAACTTCGTCATTACGAGCGATAGCGAAGTAATCTCCCCTAATGCTGGGATTGCTTCCCTACACTTCGTTCCGGTCGCAATGACATTATCGGTGTTGCGTAAGTCCTAATACTTTATACTTTTCTACTTTGCCCAAACTACAAATATTTTCAACGGCCTACTTACGGAATAAAAGATTTACCAGATTTACCACAATATAATTGGTAAACCTGCAATCAAAGAAGCAACACTTGTCCAAAGAGTAAAGCGCTCAAGATTTCCTTCATCCAAAGCAAGACTCATTTGCCTAATTGCTGATAATAGTGCTGCTAATAGTAGTACAAAGAATGCAAAATATTTCAAAGCAATCATACTTTGCCCTACTTTCATGAAAAGTAAATATAGTAGGTTTTTAACAGGTTAAACCATGTTTTTTTGTTCCCTATTTAGCAATTAGAAGCCTAAGTTATTGAATAAAGAAAAAATACATATTTTAGAAGTATTGAGTGTTTAGTAGGACTTACACAACGCCGATAATTTCGTTGCGACCGGAACGAGGCGTTTTTCCCTGTCATAATGGCTTTTGATGAGGTATGCCAACTGCACGGGGAAATTGAAGCGGTGTGCTTGCTACTTTTCGCAGATATAAGCAGTGACGGATGCTATTAGTTAGGGGAGTAGTGAATTGTTCTATTGAGACAATTTCACCACCTAATTGTTTAACAGCATTTTGCAAAGCTGTAGTTTCTTCTTCAGTCCAAGTACCTCGATAAATTACTGCTAAACCACCTTTTTTAATTAGTGGTAGGCTGTACTCTGCACATTCTGAAGCTGTACCGACGGCGCGAATTAAGGCAAGATCATAGGTTTGGCGGTGTTGGGTTTGTTGACCAATTTCTTCTACTCTGCCAACGAGAGTTTTACAATTGCTGAGTTCTAATGTAGTTAATACTTTGTCGATAAAAGCAATTTTTTTGCGGGTGGAATCTAGCAGAGTAATTGTGCTGTTGGGTGCAATCATTCCTACCGGAATACCAGGAAAACCTGCACCTGTACCAATATCAATGACTGATGCACCTGTTTGAAGAGATGCAATAAATTGGTTGTTTAGTACAATTCCCCGCAAGGAATCCCAGAGATGTTTTTCCCAAAATTCTTGAGGTTCGGTAATGCGCGTTAAGTTTAATTGGCTGTTACCTGACAGAATTAACTCATAAAGTTGCTGGAATTTTGTCTGTTGCTGTGTAGTTGGTTGCCAATTAAGGGTTTGCTGCCAAATTTCTGCCATTTCTGGCAGCAAGGGTGTTGTGGAATTAGTCATTGGTCAATGGTCAATGGTCGATGGTCAAAAGGCAGAAGACTCAAAGATGAAATTTCATACTTTATACTTCATGCTTTTGAAGTCACACCGCTGGTTGGGGTTCTTTCACTTTACTACTAAGTGTTGCTGGATCAACTGATTGCAGTTCACCATGATTGAGTGTCCAACAACGGTCGGCGATCGCTAACATATCTCCAGCATCATGTGTTACTACTAACAATGTCCAGTCTTGTTTGAGTTTCGCCAATAAGTTGACTAGTTGCTGGCGCATTGACCAATCTAACCCGGCAGTAGGTTCATCTAATAACAATACATTCGGCTGACGAATCAATTGCACTGCTAAAGCTAAACGCCGTTGCTGTCCTCCACTTAAAGCATAAGGCGCAGCAGACAAGGATAAATGCTCTAATCCCACTTCGCTGAGGGCTTGTTTGACTCGTTCTGACCCTAACTCAGGATGTCCTAGGCGCAATTCTTCTAAAATTGTCCCACCGCAAAAGTGCCGTTCAGGAAACTGAAACACGATTCCAGCTAGTTGTTGTAGCTGTTCGGCAATGAGTTCTTGTTCTCGCCAAAATACTCCGCCGGAAGTGGGTTCGGCTAGTCCAGACAAAATTTCGAGTAAGGTACTTTTGCCAGAACCACTAGGGCCGATAATTAAACCTAACTGCTGAGGCGGTAATTCTAGGTTAATTGACTTAAGAATTGCGGTTGGACAAGCTGTGGGATGATAAATTAAATTTCTGAGATAGAGCATTTGTTAAAATTACCAAAAATTGGCGAATGACTCACTAACTAAGGTTAACTACACCAAGCACAATCGGAAAATTCCGAACTGATTTATGCCATGTTACTTGCTTCAAGCATGATCTCACAGCCAAACTATCTCTCCATTTTGGCAGAAGAACCTTGAATTCAGGACGGGAAGAATTATGGGAACTTGCAAAAATTAGCCAAGTCAACCTGTTGAGAATGTGTTGACTGAAAATAGAACTCAATTAAGATGAAAATTTTTTGGCATTCTAGGTAATATATAAAGCTATTTCCACCGCAATTACTCTGACTGAGGGTTCTAATGACTCAATTATTTCCCACTACAAAAATAGTATTTACTAAATTAAGTAGATTTGCTCAGACAAGTTTAACAACTGCGATCGCTTTTAGCCTCTGGGTAACTCCATCTTTAGCTGGCGACCCCTTTGGCCGCAACGAACCACATCAAATTGGCGATCATACAGAAGCAGCTTTTAAAGCTATTTTCCAACAAGGTAATTATCCCGCAGCTGAACGTCACCTCAAGGAAGCCTTAGCAAAAGAACCAAATGAACCTTTAGCTTATGCAATGCAAGCATCGTTAGCATATACCAAGGGAGATGTCACAGGTTTAAATACATACAGCCAGCAGATTCTCGATGCTGGGCAGAAATTAGTTGCCAGTGATCCTTTGCGTGGTAATTTGTATACTGCCGTTGGGCATTTTTTTGAAGGTGCGGTAATTGTGACGCGGGAGGGTGGGGCGAAAGGTGCTACCCAAGCTTTAGGTCGGTTGCGGCAAGTTTACCAGTATTTAGATAAGGCTGAAGCAATTTCGCCCAAAGACCCAGAATTGAATTTGCTCAAAGGCTACATGGATTTAATGCTATCTGTGAATTTGCCTTTTGCCAATCCTGATGAGGCGATTGGGCGGCTAGAGACAAGTGCTGCACCCAGATATTTGGCAGATCGGGGAATTGCCATTGGCTACCGAGATTTGAAACAGTACACTCAAGCTTTAGATTATGCTAATCAGGCGATCGCCGGCGCACCAGATAACCCGGAGTTGTATTATCTCAAAGCCCAAATCCTCAAAGAAAAGGGAAGACGGGAAAAAAGTCAAGAGTTGCTGCGAGATGCGATCGCTAATTTTGACAAAGCTTTGACTAAAAAATCCCAATTACCCGCTAGTTTAGTCAAACAAATTGAGCGAGAACGCAATAGTGCAGTCAACCAACTCAATAATTCTGGTAGATAATCAAAAAAAGTCTGAAGTCTGAAGTCGGAAATTTTAGGCTTCAGTTCTCAGCCTTGAGGCTTCATTCTTGATTAGCCATCTCTTTGATATGCTTATTTGGAGCGACAGTAATTGAGATAGTTGAATGCACATTCAGTTTCGTGAATTTAATCCGTTTGATGTTTGGATTTGGTTAGGTTTTAGCACCGTACCTTCTCAACGAGAAAAAGAGTACATAGAAGAAGTTTTTAATTCCTGGTTTTACTTAGGTAAATTAGGTGCATTTAACGCTGAAAATTTGCAAGTTCAAGAAACAGGGCTGGAAATCAGCTATATGGATTATGATGCCCAAGGTTATGATAAAAGCTTGTTGGCATTGATGCACAACATGGGTGAGATTGAGTACGAAGGACAATGGGCGCGTTGTTGGTTTGACTTGGGAACTAGTGATGCGATCGCTTTAGATATTTTAATCAACGCTCTCACCCAGCTGAGTGAAGAATATGTCACTATTGAACAATTGTATATTGGCGGCGAAAATGAAGAGTGGCCTGTAGAAGATAGCGAAAGCCGTTCTTACTCCATATACGATAATTAGTGACAAGAATGAGTAAATCAGGGGAAATTCGGGTCATAGCTTTAGGACTAATTCGGGATGGTGAGCGAATTTTTGTTTCTGAAGGTTATGACCCTGCAAAGCAGTCTCATTTTTATCGCGCCTTGGGTGGTGGCGTTGATTTTGGGGAAACTAGTTATGCAGCTTTACAGCGAGAATTTCGAGAAGAAATTCAAGCTGAGTTAACTAATATTCGCTATTTGGGTTGTATTGAAAACTTATTTATCTATAATAATCGGCAAGGGCATGAAATCATTCAACTTTATCAATGCGATTTTGTTGATTCTAAGTTTTATCAACTAGAAAGTTTAATGTTTTCGGAATCAGGAACTCATCATCATCGGGCGTTGTGGGTTGAGATTTCTCGGTTTAAATCTGGTGAACTTAAGTTAGTGCCAGAGGAATTTTTTAATTATTTATAAAGTCTATATTTTTTCGAGATAGTAAGTAGATAGACGTAAATAAATATAATATGTTCTGTCATTGAAATTGCTTCGCTTCTCTGCGAGACGCTAATGCGAACTCGTACAATGACATATTATATTTAATCATGGCTACCTACTTATCTTTTGAGCTATTCCCGCAGCTGCTTATGTTCCCGGACGAGAGCGAATATGATCGGGTATATGATGGCGATCGCCTAAGATTTCTAACAAAGGGCCATTAACATCAAATTTCACCATACTTACCGACGCGACCAAAATATTCACTCGATAGCGATAGCGTCCCAAATCAATTCCCAGTAAACTGCAAAGCATAATCCGAATTGTGGCTTTATGGGAAACTACTAAAACATTACCTTGGGGATGTTTTTCTTGAATTTCAGCAATTACAGGCATAGAACGGTTAGCAATTTCTACCGCAGTTTCTCCACCTTTGGGCGCATTCCAAGCAGGTTCTGTCAACCATTTTATATAGTTTTGGGCGTAATTCTGTTCAATCAAGGATTTACTCTTAGTTTCCCATTCACCATAACTACCTTCTCTAAGTCCATCACGCAACTGCATCTCCATACCGATCGCATCACAAAATGGTTTGGCAGTTGCAATTGTCCGCTTCATTGGGCTAACATAAACAGCTTCCCACTGCAATTTTTGATAAATCTCGGCAAAACTCGATGCCATCTCCATTCCTTCTTTTGTCAACTCTGCATCAGTTTCACCGCAGAAATTACCACTTTGACTAAAAGTAGTTTCTCCATGTCGCAGTAAATATAAATTGAGTGTCATAGCTTGTATTGCAATGAGGATAAAGAAGTTTGTTCAAAAATAAAATATCATCAATCTCGCTATTGATTATGTGACAATAGGACAAAGTAATTAACTCACTTCTTGCACCTTGAAATGTGAATGTTAAATCCTTGACTAAGTGTAAGGTGAGCAAGGCGTTCAATATTAAGTAAAAGAAGATACACAACTATGTGAGGAAAAATAGATTCTCTTGCTGTTTGTGCCGCTTGACCCCAATCAGGCGGTGATGCAGACTTTATATGGAGATAAGTCCAATGGGCGATGAGGTAAGCAGTCAGCGAAAGGATAAGCCAGCGATACATACCCAGCAGAGTCCCTTGTCCAAAACGATGCAAACCAAAGCGGTGTTTGGCAGTTTTAAACCAACCTTCAATCTGCCACCGACGTTTACCCCACCACTTGAGAGTAGAAGCTTTGATAGGTCGAGTAGACAAAACAAAACGCTTTTCTAACTTGCCATTATCACGCTTTAAGTAATACCAAGAAACAGTAACAGGAAAGCTTAAACCAAACAGATAAACCTGTTGACCTTGCTGATGTAAACGTCTTAAAAGTCTACCATCGGCTAACTTACGACTGATAGATACACCTGTAACAGCATGATATTTAACTTGGCGTACACCTTCAAGAAATTCGACACTACCAAAAGCTGTATCAGCTAAAATAATAGTTTGGAAATGTTGAGTTAAAGATTGAGGTAAACGTTTGACTAATTTTAGTCCAAGCTGGGAAGGGGATGGAGTTCCCTTACCCCTCCAAACACGAAAATTCCAAGGAATACGCCATCTTCCTATAACTAAATAAACGACAACTATATGTAGACCGCGCTTGCCGTTGTAAACTCTAATTAAGTCACCAAATTCTGAGAACTTGCCCCGCTTCTCTAAAGTTGTTAAATCAATAATGACTTGTAAAAATGGTTTTCGTCCTGGATTAGATGACGATAATATCTTTAAAATTGCTTCTAATGCGTGGTTACGAATTACCCTAATCATCTTCCTTGTTGACCAAGGGTTTATGTTTAAGAATCTGCTGATTGCGCTTGAAGATTTTGTCTGACTGTGTTCTGGTAACGGGTGTCCTTGTGCCTCTAAAAATAAAGTCAGCATGGCTTCTAAATTATCTTTCTGATACTGCGTCGGCATCAGTTCTTTAAGGGTGTAAACTAGATTTTGGGCGTGGGAAAGCATCTTCTTAGTGCTTTTTATCGATCTACATTTCACGCCTTTTTTCTCATGTTTTCAGCTTTAAAAGCAAGCCTGACGATTTCATATTAGTCATTTCCTTGCTCATGACGCTCAAAGCATCATCTCCGCATTTTGTCATTCCTGCGGTTGAATACTTAGGAATGCCAAGTTAAGCAGTCTATTTAGCTACAAACTTATTTTCCTCATACTTCTTCCGTTACTGTAATCTTTTGCGCTGTTTATTCATTTTTTACGTGTTTACCCAGCTAGGTGCAAGATCTGAGTTAACCAAAAAAGTCAATCAAATACAAACTTTTAAAATCGCAGAAAAAAGTAGCTGTTTCACAGTCAAAAATCTGTAATAATTCAGGAATCATACAGGCAAACTGCTGTTCAAGCGGAAAAAATGATCACTTGAAGTTTGCTGTATCTACTCATATCTATGCTTTTTAGATTTAATAACTTCAATCACATCATCATGACGTTGCCCTTCGATAATATCATTTAAATGAATCTTCCCATCAATATATTGCAGATGAATGCGCCAGCCAGATAATTTATCAATATCGGCGCGATATATTGCTTGTTTAATGCCTTTAACTTTTCGCAGTCTGGTTTTGGGGAAATTTCTAGTTCTGTGGCATTCATTATCTTCTAATTCTGCTAAAGATTCTAAAAAATCAATTTTTAATTCATGAGGTAAAATCTTCATAGCTTCATAAATCACACCATGTTCATCTAGAAGTGGTTTAATCTGTGGCATCAGCTAGAGTGAACCTCAATCTCTTGACTTTTCATACTAAAATCTTGGTAGAGATAGTCAGCTACTGAACTATATGCTTGTGAAGCATTTTCAGTACTAACAACTCTAAATAAAGTGATCACCGTAGCATCAAAAATCGGATCATCATCAATTGTGAGGATAATTCTTAAATCTTTATCAATTATCAACGCATAAAGAGAAGAATCATACTCAGTGTTAAATTTAATATTTTTTAATTTAAAGGCCTGATTTTCTAGTAATTTTCTATTTTTGGAAATTAAATCTACATAACGATTCAATTTCTTAATAATTTTAAATTTTTCCCTATTGTTAAATTTTTCTAAATCTTGTTCAAATTCTTTAGTTGATTCAATAAGTATTTCCATTTAAGCAATTCTTGAATCAGAATACGAAACTGAATTTAATATAGCTGAGAATTATCAATAGTTGAAGTGTTCTTAATAGCGGTTATAAACTAGTGCAGGCTCAATATTTTTGGTTAACTTGCTCAGAGGGTGAGATGGAATAAAAATAATATGCAGGTTAACAGAAAATCAGTATCAGCACTTTTACAGAACCAGGATTAATACTCCAGATGTTCAGGAAGCTTAGTCACCTCAAACCAGTAGCGGATCAGCGTTTGTATATCTCGTTTTAATTGCTCAAAATTTATCGGCTTGACGATGTAGCTGTTAACTCCGTATCGGTAACAATCTTCGATATCTTTGGGGTTATTGGAGGTGGTGAACACGACAACTGGAACGGTTTTGAGATGATCATCTTGTTTGATCTGGCGCAATACCTCTCTACCATCAGTTCCAGGTAGGTTTAAATCCAGAACAATCAACCCTGGCATTAAGGAAATTTCGCGATCGCGATAGTTCCCAGTGCGGTAAAGAAACGCTAAAGCTTGTTCGCCATTTACACACCGCTGAATGGAAATTTTCATGGGCGATCGCTGTAACAATCTGTGTAGTGCCTCAAAGTCTTCATTACTGTCTTCCACAATTAACAGCAGGGGTATTTTGGGGATAGGTGAAGTGGAAGTAAGATTCAAGCGATTGCCTCCGGTGCTAAGGTGAAGTAAAATGTACTACCTTGAGTAGGTGTAGATTCTACCCAAATTCTCCCCCCGTGCCGTTCTACAATTTTGCGAGCAATAGTTAATCCGGCACCAGTTCCACCGCCAAACTCGTCCCGTCCATGTAAGCGGCGGAAGATTTGAAAGATTTTATCGAGATGCTTTTCCAGGATACCAATGCCGTTATCACGGACGTAGAAAATTGGTAGTGCTGTTAGCAGAGTGTTGGGAGGCTCCTGTTGAATGTAGCCAATTTCCACCCACTTTTGGGCTTTATCGTTGTACTTAATAGCGTTGCTGATGAGGTTGGTGAAAAGTTCATTCACCTGAGCGCGATCGCACTCAATCTTGGGCAGAGTTTGCGGAATCCGAAATTCAATTTCACTTTGCGGTCGTGTAATGCTGAAGGTATTGATTACCTGTTGTAATAAATCCTGCAAGTTCACTGTTTGCCGCATGATTTCAGCGCGTCCCAAGCGAGAGAAATGCAACAGTGAATTGATCAGGTCTTCCATCCGTTGCGTCAACCGCACCAAAGTTTGCAGTTTGGCTATTCCATCTTGATTGAGTATTTCTGCATAATCTTCCATCAAAAAGTTAGCGTAGTTGTGAATGCCGCGCAGTGGTTCCTTCAAATCGTGGGAAGCAATATAAGCAAAGGAATCGAGTTCCTCATTGCTGCGTTGTAATTCAAAATTCATTGAGGCCAATTCGTCGGCTTGGCGTAACACAATACCGACAATTAAACTCCGTAATTCTGTAACTGCTGTAATTTCGCAGAGTTTCCAAGGTAAGGCATAACCCCGCACTGTTTCTTGCCACAACTCAAAGGATTTACGCGGCGACATCCGGAAACTGCCATCGGACAAAACTTCCACAGGCTTGTGAGGGTTGCCGCCCCAATTCACAGTTTGAATGACTTCTGGTCGAAACCAGATAATGTAATTGTGATGTACCCTAGAAATTTCTAGGGCTAACACTCCACTGGCGATCGCTGAAAACGACGCACCATCTGGATAGTTTTTAGAGAGCGATGGTGTTTCAAATACACCTTGATCCAGTTGTGGTTTAATCCAGTTGAGTAAAGCATGTACTTCTGCTTCTGAGGGTGTTTCCCCTATTTGAATACACTGGTTACTGCTGTAAATCACCACTCCAGTAGCTTTTACCAGATTGAGTAATTGAGATTTCAACTGCACCATTCCATCGAGGAAATACTTGGTTTGAGATAAAGCCTCGACAAATTGAGTTTGTAATGACTTCAACTGCATTTTGTAGTCGATGTCTTCACTGGCTTCTTTATTCGCCAGTTCTACAGACATCACCTGTCCAATAAATTCACAAGTGGTACGAATGTTGTAGGGAATATATTTAGGTGACGAATGATGACAGGCAATTAATCCCCACAACTGTTGATTTTGCATCAGAGAAATGGACATGGAAGCCGTCACGCCCATATTTCGCATATACTCCAAGTGAATTGGCGAGACACTCCGCAACACCGACAAACTCAAATCGAGGGGTTGATTAGTGAGGGGGTGATTTGGCGGAATTAAGGCAACAGGCTGATAGTTGACATCTGGAATCAGCCGCAACCAATTGAGGATGTAAAGATGTCGGGCTTGCTTGGGAATATCGGAAGGTGGGTAGTGTAAATCTAGATAAGGTATTTCCTGGTCAGTATCTTCAGCAATGACGCAGCCTGCACCTTCTTGATCAAACCGATAGACCATGACGCGCTCAAAGCCAGTAATGTGCCGAACTTCTTTCACCACAATCTGGCACATCTCTAGCAATGTGGGTGCTTTTTGAATCCGGGTAATAGTTCCCTTCACCTGGTGATAAAAGTCAACAAAATCGGTTTTTTGTTTCGCCTTTTTTGGTTCTAGTTCCAAAATAATGACTGAATCTAAACGATGGACAATGCCATCAAAATACATAGATTTATTTGAATGCTTGAGTGACAAGTCGAGGGGATTAATACTCTCGAAATCTTCTGTGAGGCATTGCTGAATTTTCTGAATTTGCTTGGCATCCAGTAAGTATGATAGCTGTTTGCCTAACAGTTCCTCTGGTTGATAACCAATTATTTTTCGAGTATTATTACTTACTTGCATGATTTCGAGATGAGAATCTTGCAACACTAGCAAGACCCCGTGAGGCTGAATTAATCCCGGAATATGAATCGGCTCGCGATCGCAATTTGTCAAATCAATCGTCTTATCAGCCATACCCTACTTGCCCAACTTCTTTTTTGGCGATCAAGCGGCTAAAAGCCGCTTATCTCAGTAATCTCCCTTATTGTATCTTGCTTCTATGTAACCTCAATTTGCTGTGATATAGATAATTCTTGTTCTAATTTTGTTAATTTGTTGAACTTATGCTGTAGTTATTCGAGTTGGTTTTTAACACCACACTTTTCTGGAGCTAATTCTTTATGACTAATAAACTAGCATCGCCTTTATTTATTTTCTTATTGGGAATTGCTATTACTCAAACACTTGGCTGCAAAAGTTTTCAGAATGGTTCAGCAGTTGTTGCCCAAACTTCGCCCAAACCAGCACCTCAAGACATTGTACAACCAGGAGAAGTCCGCGCCTTACCTGGCCAGTTAGATAAAATTCCTGTTTTTAACAGCAACAGCCCAGAATGGATTAAAAATGAGGGAATTTTACTTTCTACCTTTCCGGGTAATGGTAAAAAAGTTCCCGCCGCCCACCTCAATTTTCCATTTCAAGGACGCTTTGATTTATTTGCCCATCATTACACCCACACTCCTAAAGATTTACAAACGTTATACATCGGGGTATTGCTACATAACCCTAGTAAAAAATCTGTGACGGTTGATGTTTTGCAAGCGGCGAGTTATTTAATGCAAGATGCACCGTTTGTCACCTTGCCGCCTTACCAAGAAAATAATGATGGTAAAGTTTATTCTGGGCCTGGGGCGAGGGCTGTTAGTGATGTTTTACGCGGTGTCCGTCAAGCAGATTTCCCGGCTAAGATAGTCATTCCTCCCGGCGGAAGCCGGATGTTGCTGAATCATCCCATTCCTGTCAAGAATTTAGCCAAGCCTGTGAATGGTCGCTCTAGTTTTATGCGTCTGCGGAGTAGTAACAAAGTGTACGCAGCGAGTTTAGCAATGTTTGCGAAAAAAAATGCTGATGGTTCCGACCGTGCGCCTACTCTAAAAGAATGGCAAGCTTTATTAAATAATGGTGGTTTTGCTGGCCCAAGAGATAAAACTCCAACTCCACCCGATGCTAAAGGTGGTTCATTAATTTATGGACGTGTGGCTGGTGTTTCTCAAGGTTCCCAATGGCAAGCTAATTTGGTAGATAATCCCAAAGCCCAGTATTTAACTATTCCTGAGCGTGGTAAAGGGATTTCCTATCCTTTAGTTACTCTGCGTGGTGGTCGATTGGGTACTGAACAAATCCAAACGGCGCAAATGTTGGTGCGTTACCCTGATACCGCCTACGAAGCGCACGGTAATTATGGGGTGGAATATAATCTGAGTTTGCCTTTAAAGAATAATACAAACCAACCGCAAAAAGTTACAGTCACACTGGAAACACCTTTGAAAGAAGACAAGCTGTCTCAAGGCGGTGTTCGTTTCCGCCAACCCTCTCTCGATTTTCCGTTTTTCCGGGGTACTGTGCGGCTGCGTTATGTTGATGACCAGGGAAAACAAAATACACGCTATGTGCATTTATGGCACAGAACTGGTCAGGTTTTGGCACCATTGGTGCAGTTTGTTCTAACTCCTGCAAGCCAACGTCAAGTGCAGGTAGATGTGATTTATCCGCCAGATTCTACACCACCGCAGGTTTTGACTGTGAGAACTGTGGAACAGTGAGTGTCTGGTTATGGTGGGTTACGCTGTTGTTAACCCACTCAAGGTAACTAACTATTTACCGCCGTAGAAAAAGGCAATTTCTTTTTCTTTGAGAGGTGCAAAACCTGCTTCTGTTAGCTTTTGATCGAGTTCTGGTTGGGGAATATGTTTAGCACCAATTCTGACAATGCGCGATCGCATGGTATTAGAAACACCACTACGCTGTCTATTTGCTTCTAGCCCCATGACTTGGTGATAAAGGTCTAGCTTGGCGGTAGGAATGGGAGTCCCATCAAAATCTATCCCTTTGGCGATCGCTTCATCAATGGCATCTGCACCTGTGGTTGAGGAATTTACTTGATTAGTTTCAGCAGTCATGGCTATTTGCTCTTTCTTCGTTCTGGGTAGATTTTACCAGTGTTGGGATCGTGATTTGAACGCAAAGGGGCGCGGTACTGGTGGAGTGTGAATCAAGACTTGGCATTTTGGGAAATTTTGGATTAACCTCGAACCATCGGTATGGCAATAGGTGAGGCTATGTCTGAGGCGCACATTTCTCAAAACAACGATCGCACCCTGGAAAAAGCACTAACCAATAGGATTATTGATGATTATTTCGATAATTCTGAAAGTTGGCTAAGAGCGATTTTACGTATGTGTATATTCTCGTTAGCTCACTTGAACAGAAAACCAGTATTTATTGTGGAATGTCCAAATCAAGCTGTAGCTAAACGTTTAAGTCGCAAAACTTATCCTTTTCGGGGGCTAGTATATTATTTAACCGATAATTTGTATAGTGGCGATCGCACTTTGTTTTGTTATCAAGAAAGTAAGGATGGTTCTTGGCGTTGTTTTGATACAAGTACCAATTCGTGGAAAAATTTGAGTAATTTGCGATCGCGCAGCTGAAACCTTCTACCTTGTCCCCCTTGTCATTGGTCACTAGAACCATAAGGACGAATGACCATTGACAAAGGACTCTGCGAAGCAGATCAACCTGTATTTCGCATTCCCGCAGCGATACCATTGATGGTTAACAGTGCGCCTCGGAGTAATTCACCTTTGCTGTAACGGGAGTGAATGACACCAGAGGTAGCTGTAGTATTTTTGGCTTGGCGCAGGCGCTTGAGTAGTGAAACTTGAATGAACCCCAGGGGGACAATTGTCCCGTTACGTAATTGTACTGAACGCTGCAATACAGGATCACCATCCAAAAGTCGATTGTGTCCAGTAATTTTCAGGACAAAATCTCTTGTGAGATAATACTCGCTGGCGATTTGCTCGAACACTTTATCAAATCGTTCTTTGTCTTCTGGGTTGGATAGTTCCTGGACGTAGTGTCGCGCCATTTGCATATCGACTTTCGCCAAGGTCATTTCGGCTTTGGAAATCACCATTTTGAAGAACGGCCACTTCATATAAAAGTAGCGCAGTAATTTGAGGTGTTCCTCTGGTTCTTCATTTAAGAATTCTTGCAATGCTGTCCCGACTCCATACCAGGAAGGTAGCAAAACTCTCGTTTGTGTCCAGCTAAATACCCAAGGAATAGCCCGTAGACTGCTTAAATCTTTCTTACCAGAAGGTCGTCGCGCGGGACGAGAACTAATTTGCAGTTGGCTAATTTCTTCAATGGGAGTGACTTGGTTGAAAAAGTCGATGAAATCTGGTTGTTCGTAGATTAAAGCACGATAGTGTTGCCGCGATCGCGCTGCTAGTTCTTCCATAATTTCATTCCAGGGTTCGATATCATCAAACCCTGTTCGCAGCAAACTAGCTTGAATAACAGCGGTGGTGACGGTTTCTAAGTTGTATAAAGCTAAATCCACCAAGGAATATTTCGAGGCTAAAACTTCGCCTTGTTCGGTAATTTTAATTCGCCCGTTAATACTGTGGCCTGGTTGGGCTAAAATCGCCTCGTAAGCAGGGCCGCCACCCCGCCCCACAGAACCGCCGCGACCGTGGAAAATCCGCAAGTCCACACCATATTCTTCGGCAATTTTCTGTAACGATTTTTGGGCTTTATGAATTTCCCAGTTGCTGCTTAAAAAGCCGGAATCTTTGTTGCTGTCGGAATAACCCAACATGACTTCTTGCAAGTCGGGGGTGAGGACTGAATGTTGATTTGATTCAGGGGTAGCTAGTCTTTGCTGAATATTTTCGTAGCCACCAGCTAATAAAGCCCGATATAAGGGAAGTTCAAACAGCTGACGCATGATGCTGCGAGAACGCTGTAAGTCTTCTACGGTTTCAAATAACGGTACAACTTGAATTGTGCCGACAGCAATGGCTGGGTCAAATAATCTGGCTTCTTTGGCTAAGAGTAAAACTTCGAGTACGTCGCTGACTTGACGACACATACTAATAATATAAGTTTGGCAGATATTGACACCAAACTCTTGTTGCAGCGATCGCAAAATTCTAAAGGTTTCAATTACATCGTTGGTTTTTTCAGAAAATGGCAATTCCGCCGGAATCAACGGACGGCGGGTTTGCAATTCTGAAGTTAACCAAGCCACGCGCTGTTCTTCTGTGAGGTCGTCGTAAGCTTGAGGTAAAACTTGCAGATATTCTAAAATCTCATTCAGCGCATCGGAATGACGGGTTGATTCTTGACGGATATCTAATTGTGTCAGGTTAAAGTCAAAGATTTCCACTTGACAAATTAGATTCTCCAGTTCTCGACAACTCAGACCAGTTTCGCTTAAATTATGCTGAATTAACCGCAGTTCTGCTAAAAATTCGGCTCCCGAACGGTACATTGGCGCATCTTCGTTGGTGGGAGTTTCGCGTTTATATAATGCTAAATTGCGATCGCGGGTATTTTCCAGCCGTCTGAGTACATAAGCCAGTTTCAAGCGATAAGGTTCTTGGCGATAACGCAAAGCCAGGGCATCATATATATCACTTAACTGTGACTGATCTAATTCCAGCGATTCTAATAAATCAGGTAAAACATCACTCCAGTGCATGGAGATGCTTAATAACTCAATCAATGTTTTCACTGATTGGATATATCTCTCCAGTACCATTTTGCGCTGATAGCAAGCTGTTTTCCACGTAATTTCTGGTGTGACTGATGGGTTCCCATCTCTATCGGAACCTACCCAGGAACCAAAGGAACAAAAGTTTTTGCGCGGTGGTTCTAACCAATCAAAGGTTTTACTCAAAGCATACTTAAAGCGTTTATGCAGTTGAGGAATGCCATCAAATAATACTTCTTGGAAGTAGTGCAGGGCATAATCTACTTCGTCTAAAACTGTGGGTTTGAACTGATGGAGTTCATCGGTACGCCACCACAGCCGGATTTCTTCTAGTAGCTTTTCCCGTAACTCCCCTGATTCCCAAGGATATGCGCCAGCGCGATTTTCTACCGCATCTATCTGTTGAAGAAGATTGACTACTTGTCTTTGTTTATCGCGGATGGTGTGACGCACAATTTCTGTGGGGTGGGCTGTGAACACCAAACGCACATCCAACTGCGAAATTAGCCGTTGAATTTGTTGGGGTGGTACATTCAAATCATATAGATGGGGAAACAGAGTGGCAAATGTACCTTTCTGTTTGTTGTGCATTTTGTTAACCCAATTTTTGGCTAACAAGTCTGAACCTATACCTGTGTTAACAAAGGCATCATCTTCTTTATCGTTGGAAGAGTAGCTACTATCAGAGACCGTTTCTGCGCCCTTAGATTCTGTTTCTATTTCTGAATAACGGGTTAATTGCTGCTTCTGCTCGTATTCCTGCTCTATGATGTTAATTAGCTGGAAGTATAGCGCAAAAGCCCGCGCCGCCCGAATCGCTTCATTAATATTTAGTTGTTCAATCAATTTAACGGCTGAAGCGGCTTGGTCGTTTGTGGCTTGTCCTTCTGGCGAACACAAATCTCGCAACTGCCGCAATAAGTCTACCATTTTCTGACCACATTCTTGCCGCAGGACGTTCTCCCATAATTCTTCAACTATTTGGAGACGACGACGTAAAAATAATTCTGACGCAGGGTAATAATTCGCAGCGTGTGACACAGAGTATAAAAGCGAACTCATATTTGCTTCTCTTGTACAGCCAATTACTGTTTACATTTTTGAACTTTGTGATTTACGCTCATTGTTTTCTATGAGCGATTTATTTTTTTAAGTATAAGTTTTAGCTTTTATTGGTTAATTCATCGTGATTGGGAAAGGGAAGAATCGGCAGGCGATCGCCGCGAAACAATTCTTCACTAGCTTGGCCTATAGATTCTAGGGCTTTAAGTGTGAATTTTTCGGTGGTCAGCAGCAGTAGTATGGACGCTGTACCTATTTCCAGGATAAAAGATTGGGGAATGCTAAACAAAACCAGATTTAGTTCGGGGTTGGGTGAAGATTGGGAGGTGATAGGAGGCATTGCTAATTTTTGGTTGTTGGCAAACGAGGAAAATGAAACGCGAAACTCAAAATCTGTATGACTTGCAACGATATAAGACTATCTTGGCCTATTTTGCAAGCACAGAAGGTAACAAAAGTGTTAAAAAAAAACAGCAAAATGTGATAGACGTTATGGTTCTAGTTTACAAGCGCAGGCAATACCCCCGAATACTCGCTTCCTGTAAAGTTAACTGCCCATGAAAAAAGTATTACCAGATAGCCAGCAAACTTTAGTGCAATGGGTAAGCCAAGCAATAGGGATTAACACTTTAGGGGTGAAAGTCCGGTTGCGGGGAAATGACCTACACATTCTTTGTGAAGCAATCGAGTGTCCTCAACGCTGGCGCACTCTTTCTGATTTACTTCACGCACTCCAGCAAACTGATTTAGATGTCTTAACCAATAACGAACAACCCTCAATATACCAAGTATTGGTTTACGGGCGAAAAAAGGGCGAAAATCGTCCCCAATGGTGCCATCGGGTGCATCTAAATCAGTTAGATAAGCATTTAGAACAGGTAGAGCAAGCATTAAAAGACGCGGAATCATCAAAGTCTGGCGGGGCGATGATTATCTCAAATGAGAGTTTAGCCCGTCGTGGCGACCCGAATGCGATCGCTCATTATCTCAGTGAGACTCTGAGTTCTCTGGGTGTGGGTGTTCAAGTCAAAATTAAGCCGCACCAACCCAAAGACAAAAATCAAGCACCAACAAATCGTTTATGGGTTTTTTGTCAATCTGCCTATAGCCCTGATTCTTCATTATTGGCAGAAACAATTGCCCAAAAACTCAGACTGTTAAAACTGACTGGCTACCAAGATGCAGTTATTACTTCCCAAGTTAGTGGGGAAACCAGTAATGATTGGGTACTGCGGGTAGATTTGACTCCTCCAGAAGTGATGCTCAAAGAATGGGCGCGTTGGGGAGATATACAAGCGATCGCGCGGTTATTAACAGAAGTATTATTAGAATTTAAAGTCACTGTCCAAGCATCACTTAAAGAATCCACTCTGCATCTTTTTTGCTCCCCTGCTTTTGATCCTTTAGAAGATGCACCTGCACCCGATAAAACAAAATGTCTCGATATTATCGTATCCCATCTAGATGCGATCGCTCCCCAAGGCATTCTCGGTGCTACGATTTATGGGCAAAGAACCGCCCAAAAGCAACCAGCTTGGATTGATTGGATTTCTTTACCTGCGGCGCAACATCCAGCTTTGGCTACTTCTGCTTTAGAGTTAGCAATCAATGGAGATGAACCAGCAACTCATTTTTTACTAGAACGCTTACTCAATACTGATTTAGAATGGCGCTTAAAAACAGGCGGTATTCGCGTCATTTTACTCCACAAAGGTGACTTACTGCACATTATGTGCGATGCGCCTATATGTCCCAACCGTAAACAAGTAGCTAATAAAGTTACCCAGTTTGTCCGCCAGTTAAAATTACCGGGAATCACCGGGGTCAGGGTTTACGGTCGTCGTGCGGGAAATAAAGAACCAGTTTGGCATCATGGCGTAGATTTTGTGCAGCGCCAACGTTTAGTTCCCGAAGCTACCCCAGAGTTTGCTGCGGCTTCTGAATATGTGGGTGAATTGATAGTTAAAGATAGCCAAGAACCCATTTTCCGCCCCGATTTAACCTCAGAAGAAGTTCAAAATTTTGTCACAGAAGTAGCGCGAGATTGGATTGTCACTACCAGCACAACATTTAAAAATTTATTGTTAGGCACACAAATATTTACAGAATTCGGACAGTCAGATGTAGCAGATCCTGATTTACAAGGTGGACTCAAAGTTGCTTTAGTTTGGGGAACATTGGGACTATTGCTCACACTCCAAACTGATTGGATTAGTGGTCAACTGATTGCTCGGACATTACCACATAAACCACAGGTAACTAATGTTGCTGCATCTGCTGAACAAAAGCCGCCAGCACCCGCCAAAGCCAAACATAAAGAAAAATTAGAATTCTTGGCTAATTCATCTGGGCAGAAATTATCAGATTCCAAAAATTCAGCCTTTAACGCCTCTGGGTTTACGGTTAATGAGGATGATCCTGAGCCTACAGCTTTAACAGCCGCACCATTAAAAGAAAAAGCCACAGCATCGGCTATTTTATTAGCAGCGCGATCGCAAATGCCAAGTTTTAATGCCCGGCAATTAGATGAGCAACTAGCATTGTATCGACAACAATTAAATATTAAAGGCAAGCCGCCAGATATCTTAATTATTGGTTCTTCGCGGGCTTTGCGGGGAGTTGATCCGGCTGCATTAGCCAAAGGGCTAGGAAAACAGGGATATCCCAATCTTGACGTTTTTAACTTTGGTGTAAATGGTGCGACAGCCCAAGTTGTAGATTTTATTATTCGTCAAGTACTAGAGCCAACAGAACTGCCAAAACTCATTCTTTGGGCTGATGGTTCTCGTGCTTTTAATAGTGGTCGAGACGATATCACATTTAATGCGATCGCTGCTTCTCCAGGCTATCAAAAAATCTTAGAAAAAGCCCAAAATACTGCTGTTGAAGAAGAAACTGCTAAAAATCCGGCAATATCTCCAGAGAAACCCAAACCTGATAAAAAGCCAGATGAAATTACTAATTATCAAGCTATAAATAATGGGTTCAATCAGATTTTAGCTGCTTTTTCTAGTACCTATCAAAATCGTAACCAGCTTAAATCCTTACTGCATAAGCAATTTGATAGTTTGCCATTAATTAGCGATCGCAATTCCCCCCAGACATCATCAACTGAATCTATTTCTGAAAGTTCCGAAGATGAAGCTTCTCTGCAAGCAGTTGATTTTGATGGTTTCTTACCTTTATCGGTGCGGTTTAATCCGGCTCGATACTATCAAAAACATCCCAGAGTTACTGGCAACTATGACAATGACTATAAATTATTTCATATAGAAGGCAATCAAGATACAGCCTTCCAAGAAGTTTTGAAATTTACTCAATCTCGGCAAATTCCTCTGGTGTTTATTAATATGCCTCTCACGGCTGAGTATTTAGATCCAGTCCGCAAAAAATATGAGCAAGAATTTCAACAATACATGATTCGGTTAGCGGCTAATCCTAATTTTATTTATCGAGATTTTAGCCAACTTTGGCCAAGAACAAATGATTATTTTTCTGACCCCAGCCATCTTAACCGCTTTGGTGCTTACGAAGTATCGAAAAAACTAGCAATCGACCCCGTAATTCCTTGGTCAACGAAATAGGGAGGGGAGACAAGGATGAAAAATCACAAATAACAAATGACCATTGACTAATGACTAAAATATGAACTTTATATCAATTTCCTACGGCATATTTTTACTCAGTATATTAGGCATTTACTGGACTGTAGCCGAACAAAAATGGCGATTATGGACTTTATTAATTGCCAGTCTGGCTTTTTATGCTTCGTGGAGTATTCAATACATCCCGCTTTTAATCACATTGACCTTTATTAACTTTCGCTTGGGTAGAGAAATTGGCAAAAATACTTCTCCGGGCGAACATAATCTTGATTGGCAAATTTCTAATGAAGAATGGCAGTATGCTAATGCAGATTGGAGTAGTCGTAGACTAAAATTATTATGGCTAGGTGTCATATTAAATGTTTTATTATTGCTAGGGTTTAAATATATTTCTCCCATATTAAACCTAGTTTTTCCCATACAAACCAATGCGCCAGAAGCATCTTTTAAAATAATTGCACCTTTGGGAATTTCATTTTTCACTTTTGAGTGTATTGCTTATTTAATAGATGTTTATCGCGGCGCTCCTGCTACTGACAATTTTCTGAAATTTGCTACCTACAAACTGTTTTTTGCCAAATTAATTTCCGGGCCAATTACGCGCTATCACAACTTAGCAACTCAGTTAAATACACTTCAATTTCCCACCGCGGAAAGAGTAGCCGAAGCATTATGGTTAATTGCTAGAGGTGCAGTCAAAAAAGGACTTTTGGCAGATAATTTAGGTATTTTTGTAGATTTATGCTTTGGAAATTTGCAACGCGCAGGTAGTGGTGATCTTTGGTTAGCGACTTTTGCCTATGGTTTGCAATTATATTTAGATTTTAATGGTTATGTAGACATTGCTCGTGGCACGGCTTTGTTGTTTGGTTTAGTTCTGCCAGAAAATTTTGATTTTCCTTACTTCAGCACCAGTATTGCCGATTTTTGGCGGCGCTGGCATATAACTTTAGGTGATTGGTTACGTAACTATGTGTACTTTCCTTTAGGTGGTTCTCGCCGTGGTTTGATGCGTACTTGCTGGAATTTATTTATTGTGATGGTAATTGCAGGTATTTGGCATGGTTCCGCCTGGGGTTTCTTTGTTTGGGGTATTCTCCACGGAATTGCTTTAGCCGTTCATCGCCTAACAGATGATTTGAGCGATCGCCATGAAAAAATAGCGCATTTCTGGCAAAATCCTTTTGGTATATTTATTGCTTGGCTGTTAACTCAGTTGATGGTTTTTACTTCTTGGATTTGGTTTCGTTTACCTAATCTCCAAGATTCTTCTTTAGTATTTCAACATCTTTGGGGTTACACTGCTGATGCACAGTTCGCCCAAAAAGTGTACGTAGAAGCTTTAACTATTAGCCCTTACCAACTAACCTGGATGCTGATGATTTTAGCGGCTTTTATGGGGCTGGTCTACGCTTTGAATGGTCGATTAAAACTAGAGTTAAACTGGCCAATTAAGCTGGTTTTCGTACCCTTGTGCTTTTATATTGTGTGGTTGTTAGCACCAGAAGGCAGCTTACCTTATATATATTTTGATTTTTAAGCTCAAACACATCTCAAATGAAGAACTTGTCGTAATTTGTATTCACAAAATAATAATTAACTTCTCAATGGAATACATACCGCTACTCACATAATATTTTTATGAGAGAATTTAAAGTTAATTTGTAAATAAATGTAAAGCTATGTAACTAGCGATCGCCGCAATAAAATTGATGAGTTATTGAAATCTCTTACCTCATTTAAATCAAGGCTTTTGCTGCTGTTAATCGTTACTATAAATCCGAGTCAAAGCTTTACATTCAAGTGAGTAAAATTCAAGAATATATTACAGAATATTAAGCGAAACATCCGATTAAAGTAAATTCATGTAGACTTATTTCAGCGGGCAAGAAAAAATTGTCTGTCCAATATTTAACGAAACATAGCAATCATAAGAAAATGACTACAACCTTACAACAGCGCTCTAGCGCCAACGTATGGGAACGGTTCTGCAACTGGATCACCAGCACCGAAAACCGCATTTATGTCGGTTGGTTCGGTGTATTGATGATCCCTACATTGCTGGCCGCAACCGCCTGCTTTGTAATCGCTTTCATCGCTGCTCCTCCAGTAGACATCGATGGTATCCGTGAACCTGTTGCTGGTTCTTTGATCTACGGAAACAACATCATCTCTGGTGCAGTTGTTCCTTCTTCTAACGCGATCGGTTTGCACTTCTACCCAATCTGGGAAGCAGCTTCCTTAGATGAGTGGTTGTACAACGGTGGCCCATACCAACTAGTAATATTCCACTTCCTCATCGGATGTGCTTGCTACATGGGTCGTCAGTGGGAACTATCCTACCGCTTAGGTATGCGTCCTTGGATCTGCGTAGCTTACTCCGCGCCTTTGGCATCTGCTACCGCAGTATTCTTGATCTACCCAATCGGTCAAGGTTCCTTCTCTGATGGTATGCCTTTGGGTATCTCTGGAACCTTCAACTTCATGATCGTGTTCCAAGCAGAACACAACATCTTGATGCACCCCTTCCACATGTTAGGTGTGGCTGGTGTATTCGGCGGTTCCTTGTTCTCCGCAATGCACGGTTCTTTGGTAACTTCTTCCTTGGTTCGTGAAACAACCGAAACTGAATCCCAAAACTACGGTTACAAATTCGGTCAAGAAGAAGAAACCTACAACATCGTAGCTGCACACGGCTACTTCGGTCGCTTAATCTTCCAATACGCTTCATTCAACAACAGCCGTTCCTTGCACTTCTTCTTAGCTGCATGGCCTGTAGTCGGTATCTGGTTCACAGCACTAGGTATCAGCACAATGGCGTTCAACTTGAACGGTTTCAACTTCAACCAATCAGTGATTGACTCCCAAGGTCGCGTCATCAACACCTGGGCTGACATCATCAACCGCGCTAACTTAGGTATGGAAGTAATGCACGAGCGTAACGCTCACAACTTCCCCTTAGACTTGGCTGCTGGTGAAGTTGCTCCTGTTGCAATCAGCGCTCCTGCTATCAACGGTTAATTTTCTAGAGTCGTTGTTTTACAAAGACTCTAACTAATAAGAACGCTCTCCTGAAAAGGGGGGCGTTTTTGTTTGCGTTGATTGGGTATTGGGGGCGATCGCTCTTAGCTTTCGGGTATCATAACTACAACGTAAATATTTAAATCAATGGCTGCAAATAGAATCAAGGTTGCCAAAGATAAAGCCGAGTTAGTTAAATCATTAGTCGCCTCAAAAGACACAACAGGGCCTTTTCAAACTTATGTAGAAGTGATGGTATTTGCTGCTGCTTTAGGTGTTAGATATAAAAAGTGTATACCTTTAGGCGAGACTACCAAAAGAGAACCTTCCCCCATTCCCCAAGAGAACTTTGTCTCTTTGGGGCATGAATTAATAATTAAATTATTAGGAATTAATGAAACACAAGATATAGAAATTATTTCTTCACGAGAAGAAGAATATGAAGATAAACGCACCCAAATTTTTGAAGAATATGCCAATGGAGGACTAGAAATTTTACAAACTGAATTACGTGGAGCAGTAGATTATTCAGAGCGTATTCTTTTATTCTTAATTGCCGAAAAAGATAATAAGGAACCTATACATGAAGAATTTGACCTTACTAGATTTTTAAGTTAATTTTTGAATGAACTTAATAAAATTATGAAGACCTTAAATTACTATTATGAATCTTTTTCTCAATTAAATGTAAGTACTAGTAAAAAACGTGGTGTTGCTAAATATAAACCAATATTAATTTTAACTATAATTGATTTAGTTACACGAGGAATTCTTAATGAAAATAAAATTTCAGTATCAGAAGAATTAGTTCAAACATTTAAGCGATATTGGAGTATTTTAGGTTCTAAGTCTTATCAAGGTGGTTTACACTATCCATTTATTCATCTACAAAGTGAAGGGTTTTGGCATTTAGAATTTAAGCCTGATTATAATGGACTTCAGCCAAAAACAACTAACAAGCTAAGAGAGTCTGTAGAATATGCTTCGTTAGATGATGAACTATTTGATTTTTTACAAGATGAATATTCAAGGCAAGAGTTAATTGATGCAGTGGTAACAACTTTCTTTCAAGAGCAGCAAGAAGAATTTGAAGATATTTTGCAAATTAACCAATCTTTTCAAGAAGAAGACTTACCCACATTAACGAACTTTGATCATAATCCAAAATGGGGTGTTAGAAAAGCTTTCATTAGAAATGCTTTTTTCCGAAAAACTATTGTTCATATATATGATTCTAAATGTGCTTTTTGTGGAATTCGAGTTACTAAAGCGGCAAATCAAAACATTGTAGATGGCGCACATATCAAACCATTTGCCCAATTTTATGACAGCAGAATCCATAATGGTATTGCTCTTTGTAAAAATCACCATTGGGCTTTTGACCGTGGTTGGTTTACTGCTGATCAACAATATAAAATTATTGTGAGTGGGGGATTAGAAGAAATCTCTCCTCATACTAAACCTATGAAAGATTTTCATGGTGAAAGGCTGCTGTTACCAAATAAAGAGCAATACTTTCCATAACTAGAAGCCTTACAATGGCATCGCCAAAATATATTTCAAGGCTAATTACAACACAGGTGGAAGTCCTACTTCTTTGAGTTCCACAAATTCACCATCAAAACCAATTGTTTTATTTTCCACACTTCTAGCATTAGCTAAAGCCTTACGAAGTTCAGCACGTTCCATTGAATCTTCAATTCCACCCAAAATGTAAATTAGTAACTTAGCAGCTAAATCTTTTCCAGAAACTTGCACTCGCTTTTTATTCGGGTCATATAAAATCCCATACCAAAGAGATTGAGGATATTCCATTCCAGTAAAGCCGCCTTGTTGGTCAAACTTTTTCAATTTCTTGAAAATGCTGGCTAGAGAAAACCCTTTTTTAAACACCAAAAATCCCAATGCTTGGGCTATAGCAACTTGCGCTACAGGACGGAAAAGTATATTAGCTTCACCGCCATCTTTTTCAAAACTAAATCTTCGTAAAACTGGTGTATCTTCATGTTCCAAAACTTTGTAACTAGGTAAATTAGCCAAGTTATCAAACAGCTTTTTAAATTCCGCAATTCCCTGCTCAATTTCTTCATCTTCTGGACGCATCGGAATTAAACCTTTTTCCAATGGTTTCCAGTGAGGAAATTTTTGACCTAAATATCGCTCAGACATATCTTGTAGAGCTTGTAATGTTGTCAAAACTGTAGAATTTGTGGCTACAGTTGCACTATTCCAATTAACACGCGGGTTCCGATTTGGACGTTGTTCTAAAAGTGGATGAGTTACTGCAATTTTTCGCGCCACAATCGAAAAACCGTCATCTTCATTTAACTGTGCTAACTGACCTTTAGTTAAAGGTGCAGCCATCAAATTAACATGAACAAAAATAGACCTTACCCTTCTTCTGGCTTCGTTACGAGTTTCCCCAGAATTTACTGTACAAATGAACTCAATACCAATTTTTTCTTTAGGTAAGCTTTGTAAATAAGCAGGGTCTACTTGATATTGCTCGATTAAATCTGACACTGTAATAAAACTATCATCAGCAGTTTTATCTTTCTTATATCGCTGGAGTTTACCAGTTTTAATTAACTCAATTAAACCCTGAACTCCCATTAGCCTATGTTGACCATCTAGTGCATAAATGGTGACATTCTCTTCAGAAACATTCAGTAAGCCTACCTTCCCATCTTTATCTAGAGGTGTAAAATCGGTAGTAGATTTTGTAGCCCGTTCTTCACTATCCCACTCAGATGCTTTAGCATCATCCACCCAAGGCTGATTAATTACCACTAACACTGGTGGAAACTTATGATTTTTTCTTGCAGCTAAATACTGAACTAACGGTGCTTGACGCGACCAGTCAACGGGACGCTGTTGAATTTCATCGATACTATCTGCGTCAATTTCAATGTTATCTGTCTCTTGATTGTACTTTTTTTGTAGCAGAGGTAAACCAGAAGCGAAATGAACTCTGCTGGCAAACCATTCTAAGCTGACGGAACCAACATAAGCTTCACTTCCGCCCATCTCAGTTTTTTGAACGAGAATTTGGTCTTTTTTCTCTAAAAACTTATCTAAAAGTAAAGCTAGTACCTCTTTTTCCTTGTTTTCTCTCTCCAGGTACTCTTTAGCGATATCAGCAGTTGGGTCAGATGCAATGTCTCTCATATTAATTTTTAAAAACTTAGTCTTGTAACCTAGCTATATTGTCCAAAAAGTTAGATACTAATAAATCAGTTTTTAAAAACTTTTTGGGAAGCCGCGCATTCCATACGCTGGAGTAAAAAGCGGTAACGCCCAAATGTCCAGAGGTAGGAAGCAATGACTGAAGCACAACAACCAGAAAATAAAGGTCAGCAGACACGTACTGTAGCAGAGTTGGTAGAGTATATCCAAGTTCTGACAACTGAAATTCAAGAATTGTATTGTTTGGATGCCATACCTTGGGTTGTTGGTTATTCGGGGGGTAAGGACAGCACAGCGACTTTACAGCTAGTCTGGAATGCGATACTGGAACTCCCACAGGAGAAGCGAACTAAGCCAATCCATGTTATTACAACTGATACAGGTGTAGAAAATCCTTATGTAGCTGCTTGGGTACGCAACTCACTAGAGCAAATGAAAATAGCAGCTCAAGAACAACAAATGCCAGTACAACCGCATTTATTACAGCCAGAAGTTAAACAAACATACTGGGTAGGTTTAATTGGCAAAGGCTACCCAGCACCACGTCATAAATTTCGTTGGTGTACTGGACGATTGAAAATTGATCCGTCTAACCTTTTTATCCGTAATGTTATCAGAGCTAGTGGTGAAACAATTGTTGTACTAGGAACACGCAAAACTGAAAGTACCAATCGTGCTTCTATCATGGCCAAACGTGAAATTGGCCGAGTACGAGAACGCCTTAGCCCTCATCCCAGCCTCGTTAACTCATTGCTTTACACTCCTATAGAAGATTGGCGCACTGATGAAGTTTGGCTGTATTTAATGCAATGGGATAATTCTTGGGGATACAGTAACAAAGACTTATTTGCTATGTATCGAGGTGCAACAGCCGATAATGAATGCCCCTTAGTTGTTGATACTTCTACCCCTAGTTGTGGTAGCTCTCGTTTTGGATGCTGGGTTTGCACACTGGTTAATAGTGATAGGTCTATGCAAGCGATGATTCAAAATGATGAGGAAAAAGAATGGCTACAACCTTTAATTGATATTCGCTTAGAAGAATTAAACATTGATCATGACCGTGATAAACGAGACTTCCGCCGTATATGGGGAGAAGTTCAACTATTTGAACGTAACTTAGATGGAGAGATTTCTATTGAACCAATACCCGGCCCTTACGTTAAATCTTGGCGTGAACATCTATTAACACGACTCTTAGAAGCGCAAACAAAAATCCGTCAAACAGCACCAGAAAATATGCGCGATATCAGCCTTATCTCTATTGAAGAATTGAGTGAAATTCGGCGTATTTGGTTAGAGGAAAAACACGAGTTTGACGACAGTTTACCCCGCATTTATCAAGAAATAACTGGTGAAGAATTTAAAGACCCACGGCCAGGCGCAGACCTTAGCTTATTAGGTAGCGATGAATGGACTGTGTTAGAAGAAATCTGTGCTGGTAACGAGATGCACTTAGAATTGATGGCGAAACTTTTAGACACAGAACGTCAATTTCGCAAAATGTCCCGTCGTGTAGGAATTTACGAAAGCTTAGAAAAATGTTTTGCTACCAGTTCTCGTTCTAAAGATGAAGCAGTGAAAAATGCTCATTTAAAACGAGATTTGAAAACAGCAGTTGAACAAGGTGATATTGAAAAAGTCAAGCAACTAACTTTAGCCGATTTTGTCGCACCAGAGGAACAAGCAAGTAAAGCTGACACACAAATTGATCCTGCTGACAATGCAAAAACTTGGTCAAATATGAAATTTAAAAAGAAACAGACAAAGGCTTAAACTTGCTGGTCATCATTAGCATCTCCCAAGTACAACCTAATAAACTCTTCGGCGGCGGCTGGGTTAATTTTCTTGAGTGCATCACGAATTTCTAACAGCGTATCAGCAACAGGGTCAGTCATCTCATTAACCCATCGGTGAACGTTTGGCCGTCCTGTTCCCATTGTTACTGCTAACTTGTTTTGGCTGATGCTGTATGTTTCTAACACCTGTTTCAACGCTTTTCCTGCTTTTCCCATGCCTTTGATTGTGTCAAAGGCTCATAACCTAGTAAATGTTCTGTATATGTAACAAACGGTGTAAGATTATCTTGTTACGTTTATGTAACAGTAACTTTTACCAGCAAGCAGGTAAATTTCCATGACTAAAAGCTTTGTAGCCGAGACTATTCAAACCACCCCGTCGCTTGTTTCTACTCACAAATTTACAGAAACAACACCCGATAGAGAGTCTGTCAAAGTAGTAATTTATGGTTCTAAAAGAGGTGTTAACAACACAATTTTGACTTTATATAAACTTGGTTTTGCGGAAGTTAACGAGTGGAGTCCTTTATTACCTAGTTCTAGCCCTGGCGAAGTTATGAGTATTTTAACAAGGCATATTCAGACAAACTAATTAGTGGTTCATCACATTCATTTTAAGACGTGGGAGTGGTCAGATCCCCGACTTCTTAAAGAAGTCGGGGATCTCAAAACCCATCTAGCCTTTTATCTATAAAGACAAATGATATTTTTGGAACTGGTATTACAAAATTTTGGCCCTTATTCTGGCAGACAAGTAATTAATCTTGACCCAAGAATTGAAGAAAATCCCCGCCCGATTCTTTTATTAGGCGGTATGAATGGCGGCGGAAAAACTACGCTGATGGATGCAATTCGTCTGGCATTATATGGACAACGCGCTCAATGTTCGACGCGCGGTAATTTGAGCTATAGTGATTTTTTAAATCAATGTGTTAATAGTAAAGCTACTCCTGCTGAAAAGACACGTATTGAGTTACTTTTTGAACATATCGAAGATGATCAGCCAGTCAAATATCGGATTGTGAGAACTTGGGAAAAAAATCCTAAAGATGGTAAAGATACTTTAGGAATTTTAGGCGATGATGACACTTGGCCAGTTGATTATTTGGTGAATATCTGGGACGACTATATAGAAAATTTGTTACCTTTAGGAATTTCTAATTTATTTTTATTTGATGGTGAACAAGTTAAAGAACTAGCAGAACAAGAAACACCGCCACAAGTTGTTATTGAAGCTATTCGTGGACTATTAGGGCTAGAATTGGCAGATAAGTTAGCAGTTGATTTAGATGTTTTAGTCAACCGCAAGCGCAGAGAAATGGCTGATACAAAAGATTTAGCTAATCTAGAAGAAATTGAACAAAGGTTAGGACAGCAACAAGAAGATTATCACAAGGAGGAAGAAAAATTAGCTAGTATTAAAAATCAAGTTGAAGCATTAGAAATTATCCAACGGGAAGCCTTAGATAAATTTGTATCTGATGGTGGTAAAATCGCTGCCGAACGCAGCCAATTAGAAGAGAAACAAAGAGAAAAAACTACTGCTGTAGAAACAATTCGCCAATCTTTATGTGAGTTAGCTGCTGAAATTTTACCTTTAGCTTTAATTCCTAATTTATTGAGTCAGGTACAAGCACAGGGAACAAATGAATTTCGGACTCAACAAGTGCAACTTGCTAGAGATGTTTTGCTTGAGCGAGATAAACGGTTACTTGATTGGCTAAATCAGTTAGCGATCGCCTCAGCACAAATCGATAAAATTCAATCTTTTTTAGCGGAGGATGTTGATAATTTATATGCAAGTTCACTCCAAACTAAAGCACCTTGGTTATTAGCTGACGAAGAAAGTTTGAGTCAGTTAGATAATGTGAGATATCATTTACAGAATGCTTGTAATCTAGCCAAACAACATTTGGTTAAACTGAAAAATCTGCAAGAAGAAATTATTACTTTAGAAAGACAAGTGCAAACCGCCGCCGAACCAGAAGCTTATCAAAAGCTACGTGAAGCTGTGGAAGCCGCGCAAAAAGAAGTTGTACAAGCTAAAGCAAATTACGAAACTACTCGGATAAAATTAGCAGCGTTAACAGAGGCGATTGAAATAACCAAAAAAGAATTAAACGATTATACTGACAAAAATATAAAACATAAAAATAGAGAACATATTATTACCTCAGCTACTAACGTTCAAGAAACGCTGAAACTTTTTCGAGAAAAATTAACGCTGAGGAAGCTAAATAAATTAGAGGAGGAAGTGAAGAACTGTTTCCTCTATTTACTGCACAAATCAGATTTAGTATTTCGCATTGCTATTGATACTAAAACCTTTGCCTTATCTCTGTTTGATTTTGAGGGTAAACAGGTTCCTAAACATCGATTGTCGGCTGGGGAAAAGCAATTACTTGCGATCGCCTTCCTTTGGGGACTCGCCAAAGTCTCTGGCTTGCGCTTACCAGTAGCCATTGACACACCACTTGGCAGACTTGACTCTTCCCACCGCCAAAACCTAATAGAAAAATACTTCCCCGCCGCCAGCCATCAAGTAATTCTCCTTTCTACTGATACAGAAATTGGTAAAAAAGAAGTCGAAACGCTGAGGAAAAATGAAGCGATCGCCCGCGAATACCTCCTCAAATACGACTCATCCACTCGTCAAACTACAGTGATGGAAAATAAATATTTTTGGTAAAAGATATGGAATCTCCAATTGAAAGAATTAAACTTTCTCAAACAGCTAAAGACCAACTGCAAAAACTTAAACGCAACACCAAAATCGACCAATGGAATATCCTTTGTCGTTGGGCGTTGTGTCGTTCCCTTGCTGAACCAACTCCACCCTCACCCGTTCCCATTGTTTTAGATAGTAATGTAGAAATGACATGGCGTGTTTTTGGTGGCGAAATGTCTGATATTCTTCTCCTTGCCCTCAAACAACGCTGTCATAATGATGGCTATGCCACAGATAAAGAAACCTTAGCAACTCAATTCCGGCTACATTTGCATCGTGGGATTGGTTATTTAGCAGGCGATCAAAATATCAAGAAAATTGAAGATTTGATTGCGATCGCCCTAGAGAAGATATAAGGATTAATGTAGTTCTTCTTGATAACTTTATGCCGGAGAGCTACTTAGAAATTGATCGTCATCGCGCTGCGATCGCCCGCACAGAAATCTCTCGTCCTGTAAGATTAGCCATAGAATGGTCAATCATCAATCAGGACACAACTTTTTTTGACTACGGCTGCGGTTACGGTGGCGATGTACAGCGAGTCGGGAACCTCGGCTATAGCAGTACTGGTTGGGATCCTTACTACTATCCCAATCAGCAAATTACGCCTGCTGATGTAGTTAATTTGGGTTACGTTGTCAATGTCATCGAAGATTTAGAAGAACGTAACCAAAGCCTCATCAAAGCCTGGGAACTCACTCGCAAAGTTTTAATTGTGGCAGCTCAAGTATTAATTAATGCTCCCAGCAAAGCCCAACTCGCTTACAATGATGGCATTGTCACTAGCCGTAATACCTTTCAAAAATATTACGAGCAAGCAGAACTTAAAAAATATATTGATGAAATTCTCAATGTTGATGCAGTCCCGGTAGCATTGGGTGTTTACTTTGTTTTCCGCGACGAAGCCGAAAAAGAAAGTTTCAAAGCCATTCGCTTCTTTTCGCGCACTTATACACCGCGAGTCCGCATTCCTAGCAAGCGTTTTGAAGACTATCAAGAACAACTTGCACCGCTGATGGCATTTTTTACCAAACGCGGGAGATTACCTGTCAAGGGTGAATTAGCCAACGAACAAGAACTACTAAGCGAATTTGGTAACTTCCGCCGCGCCTTTGCGGTTGTCCTCCAAGCCACCGATGAAGCAGAATGGGATGCGATCGCCTATCATCGTTCTTTAGATATTCAAGTTTACCTTGCCCTCACCCACTTTGATAAACGCCCCAAATTCTCACAACTAGCGTCAGAAATGCGCCACGACATTAAAGCTTTCTTCGGTAGTTACGAAGAAGCTTGCGAAGTTGCTGACCAAAAACTATTTAGTTTAGGTAGACCAAAAGTAGTCCAAACAGCTTGCGAAAAAAGTAAAATTGGCAAGCACACACGCGGCGCACTTTACGTTCATGTTTCCGCCCTCGCCGCCCTCGACCCCTTACTCCGCATTTACGAAGGTTGCGCCAGTCGTACCATTGGGCGGGTTGATGGGGCGACGCTGATCAAATATAACCTTGACCAACCGCAAATATCCTACTTATTTTATCCAGACTTCGATACAGATCCCCATCCAGCCTTAAACGCCAGCATCACAATTGACTTAAAAACTTTATACGTCACTCACCGAGACTATGCAAATCGGGCAAACCCACCTGTTCTGCATCGTAAAGAAACCTTTGTCATGTCTAACTATCCCCAATATGAAGAATTTGCTAAACTTACCCAACAAGAACAGGAATTAGGTTTACTCCAGCAAAAAAGTGATATTGGTACCCGTGAAGGTTGGCAAAAATGCCTTATTTCTCATGGAGTAGAAATCAGAGGACATCAAGTTCATACAATTAAGAAAAGTTAAGTAATCTGGCTCGTGCTTGTTGTAAACGGCGTTGCATAATAGAGGGATGAATTGAGGTTATGTACTGTGCAATGTCCATACTGCGGATCTCAGAAAATTCGTAAAAACGGAAAGCGAAGAGGTAAACAAAATCACATTTGCACTAACTGCGAGCGCCAATTTATTGACGTGTACGAGCCACCAAAAGGATACTCAGAGGAGCTAAAACAAGAATGTCTAAAAATGTACCTTAATGGTATGGGTTTCCGCGGTATTGAGCGGGTTAAAGGTGTTCATCATACTACTATCATTTATTGGGTCAAACAACTAGGAGAAAAGCTACCAGACGTACCAAAAGACGATGCTGTCCCAGAAGTTGGAGAACTAGATGAATTAGAGACATTTATAGGTTCAAAAAAAACAAAATCTGGTTATGGACAGCAGTAAATCACTTTACTCAAGGCATTTTAGCCTGGGTTTTAGGAGACCATAGTGCTGAAATCTTTGAGCCATTATGGGAAATTGTTGAACAGTGGAAAAGCTATTTTTATGTGACGGATGGCTGGAAAGTTTACCCAAGTTTTATACCCGATGGAGACCAAATTGTGAGTAAAACATATATGACGCGCGTGGAAAATGAAAATACTCGGTTACGTCATTATCTCGCACGTCTTCATCGAAAAACTTTATGCTATTCTAAGTCAGAACAAATGCTGAGGTACTCAATTAAATTATTACTTCATTACTTAAAGTATCAAATTGTACCTACATGAATCTATTCATCCCTTCATTCAGCAACGCCTTGTAAACAAATAGTTAATTTTTCAGCTAGAAATTTGACGTTTGGTTCATGAATCATGGTTGCATGAGAACCAGGCATTTCATAGCTTTCTAAACCGCCAGCCGCTAAATAACTCCATCCCAAATCAGGCTTTATCTCTAAACCTATTTCTGATTTACTGGCGCGAAACACAGTCAATTTACCAGGATAAATTAAGGGTAAATACAGCGTTCCCGCTTGATGGTTAGCCCAAGTGACAGCCAACATTTGCAAGTCAAGCGGTGAGCGTTTGATATAACGCAGATAAAGCTGATAAAAAATGCTAACCTTTCCTACTGTAAAATGCCAATTTATCCTGTTCCATAGATAAGCTAATTGGTCTTTTGGTTTCAAACTTAAAAGTTTAAATAAATGAAAAAACTGAGATTTTTCCAATTGGTGGGCTGGAGTATTTCCAGAAAGTGAAGATGGAGTGTCTAACAAAGCCAAAAAAGCAACTTCTTCTCCTTGAGCATAAAGTTGTTGAGCCATCTCAAAAGCTACCATACCTCCAAATGAAAAGCCTCCTAAAAAATAAGGGCCATGACTCTGAATCTGGCGGATTTCTTGAAGATAGCGAGATGCCATTTCGACAATAGAAGTACAAGGTGTTTGTTGCCCATCCAGTCCCTGTGCTTGTAACCCATAAACTGGTTGATCTGGTTCTAAATACTTGACCAAGTCTCGATAAAAGAGGACATTACCTCCCATTGCATGAACCAAGAACAGAGGCGGTTTAGTACCAGAGGTTTGAATTGGCACTAAAGATGAAAACGGTACGGATTTTTCTTGGTCAGTTAACACATTAGCTAATTGTTCTATTGTTTGCGCCATCAAAAAAGTAGATAAGGGCAAGCTTTTACCCAACTTGCGGTTAATCTCAATTAATAACCGCATTGCTAACAGTGAGTTTCCTCCCAACTCAAAAAAATTATCTTTCACCCCAAGAGATTGAATTCCTAAAACTTGTTGCCAAATCTGGGCTAATTGCAGTTCTAATGAGTTACTAGGAGCGATAAATTCTGTGAGCTTTTGGATGAATGACTCAGGTGCAGGTAGGCTGCGACGGTCTACCTTGCCATTTGGATTTAATGGCAGTGCATCCAAAAATACAAAGGTCGCAGGTATCATATACTCAGGCAATTTATCTTGCAAAAAGCGATGCAATTGACTTTGACTAGGGACTTGTTCTGGATGGGCAACAACATAGGCCACAAGTCTCTTGTTACCAGGAACATCCTCTCTCGCCATCACCAAGGTTTGTTTTAGCGCTGGATGCTGGTTGAGTGTGGCTTCGATTTCTCCTAGTTCAATGCGAAAGCCGCGAATCTTCAGTTGTTGGTCGATGCGACCAAGGAATTCAATGTTACTGTCTGGTAAATAACTAACTAAATCTCCAGTCTTGTACAAACGCGCACCTGGTTCTTGGCTAAAAAGGTGGGGAATGAACTTCTCTGCTGTTAGTTGCGGACGCTTGAGATAGCCCCGCGCTAGACCAACTCCACCAATGTACAGTTCACCCGGTTCACCGATCGCAACAGGCTGCAAATCCTCATTTAAAATATAAATTTCTGTATTGGTAATAGGGCAACCAATCGGAGCCACAAGATAATTAGTTCCTCTTTGGCACTTCCAGAAACTAGCATCAATGGAAGCTTCTGTTGGCCCATAGCAATTAAATAGCACATTATCCAGGCACAGGCGCTCAAAGAAACGCTCTATGAGTTCAACGGGTAAAGCTTCGCCGCCACAGGTAATATGTCTGAGACATTGGCAATTTTCAATTCCCTTCTCTTCTAACAAAACTTGGAGCATAGAAGGTACCAGTGCCATGACAGTAATCTGCTGTTCGCAAATTACTTTAACTAAATAAGCACTGTCTCGATGTCCTTCTGGATGAGCCATGACTAACTGTGCGCCAAAGCATAACGGCCAAAATATTTGCCAGACGGAGGGATCAAAGCTAAAAGAAATTGTCTGCAAAACTTTGTCTGCGGCTGTTAATTTAAAGCTCGTTTGTCGCCAGTAAAGCTGATTATAAATGCCTTTGTGGGGAATCATTACACCCTTTGGTTGCCCTGTGGAACCAGATGTGTAGATGACATATATGAGGTTATCAGGACTAGTTTTATTGATTGGGTTTTCTTGACTGTTTTGAGCAATTACCTGCCAATCTGAATCAAGACAAATTACTTTGCCGCTGAGATTTGGTAGGCTCTGGAGGAATTTTTCTTGGGTTAGTAGTATAGGCGCTTGGGTATCTTCCAAGATGAAGGCTAAACGCTCTAAAGGATAGGATGGATCTAAAGGCACATAAGCACCTCCAGCTTTGAGAACTGCTAATATGGCGATCGCCATTTGCAGCGATCGTTCTAAACAAATGCCCACTAATACTTCTGGGCCAACTCCCAAAGAGCGCAGGTAATGGGCTAACTGGTTCGCCTGCTGATTTAACTCCCTATAAGTAAGTTGCTGATTTACTTTTCTCTTATCGGAGATGCTACGCGAATGAGAAGCTAATACCAGTCCACTCAAGTCGGAGAATGCTCCTACTTGAGTGCCTTCGCTATGCACGTCTAAAAATACCACGGCTATTTCATCAGGAGAACTTTCTACCTGTTGCTCAAATAGCTCGTGAATACACATAGACGAAGTATTAATTACTTCCGTCGTGTAACACTCCTGTAAAGAGGTGAAAGTCTCAGTATTACTCAAAGTATTGACCTTATTGTTCATCTAAGTTTAATAAAAAGTTCGATATTTATTGATTTATTTCATAGAATATTAGATTATTTTCTTTTGCTATCTGTTTTTTTGCTAAATCTAGTGCTTGACAAGCAGTTTTAAATTTGTTTTCATCTTTGAATTTTTTCCGGAATTGTTTTAAATAAGCTTCTAAATATCTAACTTGAGAATATAGATCATCGGCACTTAGAAGAAAAGGCAGATCAGACTCAACCATAAAACGAATTGCTAACATTGGAATAGGACTGCGAAGAGGACGAAAATTGGGGTTGTGTAATCCACCCGTTTCATTACGCTTATGAAATTCTCCTAACATTAATCCTGATTCTACAAAGAATGGCTTGAGTTGCTTTTGAATACTGTCAATTAATATCGTCGCTTCTTCATTTTTTATCTCAGGAAAGATGAGTATTATCGCTTTATAAATTGATTCTTCTTTGTTTTTTGGTTCTAAATCTAGAAAAGCATTCCGATAACTTAAAACTATATCTGATATTTCCTGCCGACCTAGATTTTGAGAACGAATAACTTTCAACCTAATACAGTTTGAGTTTAGTGCTTTAGGCATATATGGACAAACATTCCCATTCCTACCTAACTCAGGATGAGGTTTAGCTAAAAAACTTCTCAGCCAATTCCAAGTTTCAACTAAATAAGGAATATCTTGTTGCAGCTGATCAATCTCATCAGGCGTATATAGTTGCACCATATTTTAGCGACTCAATGTTATTATTTACTAGATTTTTAAACAATCATCTTGATTATAAAAACTCAATTTTTGCAAAATAAATACCCTCTATTAAGTAGATATATATATTTGCATTACATCCTATATAGGAGGAAGTTTTTACAAAATCTATTAACTTAATAAGATAATTTTGGCTCATTTATCTACTATCTAAAGATAGATAACTCATTATTAATTTACTTCAAAAAAATCATCTAGCTAAATAAAAAAATAGAGTAAATAAGCGATAAAAATACCGTCATAATTATTGAATTATATGAAATCAAATAAGCATTTACTATTTTATTCATAGTTAAACTAACTACTAATAAAATAGGTTTATGAGCGCTTAAAAAGCAGCTAGTAACCGTATTGAATGTGTGATTGTTTAAAATTTCCCACAATTCAACACCACCAACAGTATTTAAAAGGTGAATTCATCAAATCTTTATGTAAAAACCCATACCAAGAATTATTTTTAACACAATTATTAAGTCAACCGTTGTTTGAGCGTAAGTGAAGGTATGGCAATTTTGATAAAAGTTATACGCAACTATTCACTAACTATGGCAAGATAACTGCAATTCGCTTAGATGAGTCTAGAAATACTAAAACGATGAGAGAAATCCAAGCATTACGCCAAGCCGTCCAAAGTCGCAAAATGGGCGCGTTGTTATTACTGGGTTTTGCATCTGGATTGCCTTTGTTCTTAACTAGTAGAACATTGCAACTGTGGATGCAAGATGCCAAGGTTGATATCGGCAAAATTACTTTATTTGGTTTGTTAGCGTTACCATACTCCCTAAAATTTTTGTGGTCGCCATTACTAGATAGGTTTGTACCGCCATTTTTAGGTGCTAGACGGGGTTGGTTGATAGTTACTCAAATTGGGTTAGCAATTGCGATCGCCACTCTCTCATTACAACAGCCTTCCCAAAGTGACCAAGTATTGCAAATTCTGGCAATCAACTGTCTAATTATCACCTTTTTAAGTGCGACCCAAGACATCGCCGGCGATGCTTACCGTACCGACATCTTAAACCCCCTAGAAGCGGAAGCAGGTGCATCGGTTTGGGTATTAGGCTATCGGGTTGCTTTGTTTGTCACCAGTTCCCTAGCCTTGGTATTAGCCGATCGCCTACCTTGGAATGGTGTGTACTTACTCATGGCGGCTTTAATGGCGGGGAGCATACTTGTCACCTTATCTGCGCCCAGAGAACCACAGAGCATTAACCACCGAGAAACTGCGCCTATATCTGCCAAAGATGTCATCTTCGTGCTATTTATTACAGCGCTAGTAGCTGGTTTACTGGGAGGCGTTTTTACTGGCTTTATTGCTCTACCCATATTTTATTGGCTCTTGGCCGCCTTGATAGTCGCTTGGATAGTTTCATCATTATTATTGCCTGATGAGCTACTTGCTGAAGCTCCAGAAAACCAAGCCCCACAAAACTTACAAGAAGCAATTTTTCTACCTTTTAAAGAATTTTTTCATCGGTTTGGCTTGGCTCAAGCTGGAGTAATTCTCATTTTTATCATTCTTTATAAACTGGGTGATTCTTTAGTAGGTATCACCGCTAATTTGTTTTTGCGAGAAATTGACTTTACCAAAACCGAAATTGGGGCAATTCAAGCCGGGATTGGCTTTCTCGCCACAACTGTTGGTGTATTAGCTGGTGGCGTAATCTTAACCAAAATTCACCTAAATCGCGGTTTATGGATATTTGGCATACTGCAATTATTGAGCAACTTGGGTTATTATGCCTTAGCCGTTGCTGGCAAAAATTACTCGTTATTAATCTTGGCAGTAAATATCGAAAACTTTAGCGCCGGATTAGTCACAGTTGCTACAGTGGCATTTTTAATGAGCCTCTGCAATCACCGTTTTACAACCACTCAATTTGCTTTATTTTCTAGCTTAATGGCGATTAGTAGAGATGTTCTTTCAGCACCCGCAGGCGATTGGGCGAAAGCCACAGGCTGGCCTGTATTTTTCTTGTTAACCTTAGTAGCAGCCTTACCAGGATTGTTACTTTTACCGTTTGTTGCGCCCTGGAATCAAAAGCCAGTGGTAATATCTAGACCAGGACTTGAGGAAGAAGATGAGGATGTATGGGAAGCCAAGTAATTGTTGTTATTGGTACATTTATTCTTTTACTTACAGGTTTGTTACTTGGCTATGTCCTGTCACAATTAGTGCTTGGGTTCTTGACTTTTAATCTCTTTACTTTTTTTGGTACACTCAGCCTGATTTTAATTTTTGGGACACTTTATTACGTTCTATTTTGGCAATTGCGTCGGGAACAGTCCCAGGTTGTGCCAGAAAATATGTCCGTAACAGAGATTAACGATCGCATCACCGACACTCAACTCAAAAATAGGCTGATTGCTAAGTTAGATGGTGATACTGCTACAGCTGAACGCTTAATTGAGCAAGCAAAGCAAAATTATCCAGGGATGCCAGAAAGTTGGTATTGCGAACGAGTCATTGATGATTTAGAACGCGATCGGCGTTAAGGTTAAAAATAGAGGTTAGAGGCAGGAGGCAGGGGAAAATTCTTCAACTCAGCACTCAGTTTCTTTCTTTTGACTTTTAACTTTTAACTTTTGACTTACTGAATATGGCTATATTTCGTCAATACATCGCCCCACTACTCGTAGTTTTAGTATTTATCGTTGCTTTAGTAGCAGTCAGCGCCCGCATCTTTTTACCTGCCGATATGGCTGCACCCGCACCCATTGAAGGAACTGGGGTGATTTTACCTGCTACTGCTATTGATTTGTTAACCCTCAGCAAATAAAGTGTCTGAGCAATTAATACCAGGGTATTTGATTCGTCGTGGCTCAACATTAGAGCGATCGCTCCTAGTCAAGTTTATGCAACGAACTTACCAGGAGCGTTTTCCCCAGCAAGATTTTGCCCACCTCGCCCGTACTGTTGAGCAATATTTATCCAAAGATACGCCCTTGTGGTGGGTGGATGTCGGGGAGCAGGGGAGCCAGCGCCGTGCGGGGGTTCCCCCCGTTGAGGCGACTGGCGTGAGCAGAGGGGCAGAGGGGCAGAGGGGAGTAACTTACAATACATCTTCCCCCTTGCTCCCTGCCTCCTGCCCCGTTGCTTGTGTTTGGGTGGGGAATGCCGTAGATCAAGTTAATGGCGATCGCCATGCTCATATTTTTTTGCTTTACGTTATCCCAGAACATCGACGGCGGGGCATTGGTAAAGCTTTGATGCAGTATTTAGAAAAGTGGGCAACAGAAAGAGGCGATCGGCAAATTGGCTTACAAGTCTTTGAATCTAACCAACCAGCTTTAAATCTCTACAACCAACTCGGTTATCAAACTCAATCTCTGTGGATGGTCAAACAAATTGGGGTCAATAGTCAATAGTGAGCCAGCGCGGTCTTCTCCCAAAGGGAGAGGCTAACGCCCGCCGTAGGATGCCCAAAGGGCTGTAGGGGGTTTCCCTCATGAGCGACTGGCGTTAGCGACGTTAGGAGCGTCACCCCGAAGGGATCAATGGTCAAAAAGTAGGAGACACAAGCCTACAGGATAAAATTTCACACTTCATATCTCCCAATTTCCCAGACAAATCTAATCATGGTGAACATAAAGTGTACAATAATCTAGCAAATACCTATCAGGCGTAGAATTATTGGCACGGGGGGTTATCTTAAAATCCCACTTGGCATCTAAATGAAGTATGTATGACGACGATGACCTAAGCCTACTCGATCCTGACGTAGAGCTAGAAAGCCCTCTCGATAAAATGGAGCCACTAACTGCTGAGTCAGAAGTGGCAAAACCCGATCCAGAAGTGATGTTAGCCCTTCTGGAAAATCCGCAACCGCAGCAGAGAATGCTGGCGGCGCGTGCTTTTTGTGATATTGAAGATGAAAGAGCTATCCCCCTACTGATTCACCTGTTAACGGATTCATGTCCTTTAGTGCGAGTGAGTGCAGCATATAGTATTGGTCGCAATCCTAGTAAAGAAGCGGTAGAACCGTTGATTGCCCAACTCAACCACGATTGGAACGGTTATGTACGCAAAGGTGTAGTTTGGGCGTTGGGTAATTGCCGCGATCGCCGTTGTTTAGCACCCCTAGCAGATGCTTTAAGAACAGATATTTCTGCTGTACGGTTGTGGTCGGCTAGTGCTTTAGCTCAAATGGCTGAGGTGGGTTACGAAGCTGTTGTTGGGGCAATTCCCGCTTTAATTGAAGCTTTAGTTCAAGACCCAATTTCCGCAGTTCGGAGTAATAGCGCCTGGGCCATTGGACAGTTATGCAAAGAATTGCCCTCTAATATTGTTTATGCCACAGCTATTGATGCCTTAATTCAAGCCTTTGCTGAAGACAAAGATTTAGGTGTGCGAGAAGATGCCAAAGCCGCACTACTCGGCGTAGGCGACCCTCGTGGCTTACAGCTAATCGAAACTTTGGAACAAGAAGGATGGTTTTGAGTAAGTCAAAAGTCAAAAGTCAAAAGTTGCTTTTATAGCTGTAGTTAAATAAATTAAAAAATTGCTGATGATTCAAAGCTTTCATGCAACTGCTTTTAAACTCAGCACTTGGTTATAACTATTGACTCTTGACTATTGACCATTGACTCTTGACTATCTTCACTTATTTTCCGATGGTGGTTTGATTAAGTTGAGGTCATAAGGACGTTCGATGTCATCCTCACCCAAATATTCACCGTTTTGAATTTCTAAAATTACTAAGGGAATTAAGCCAGGATTTTCCACTTTATGTAATGTTGCAGCTGGAACGTAAGTAGATTCATTGCGGTTCAGCAATACTTCTGTCTCTCCACAAGTTACCTTGGCCACACCAGATACTACAACCCAATGTTCATTGCGATGGTAATGGATTTGTGGTTTAATACCATGCCTAGGTTTAATTTCCACGCGACTAATTCTATAGCTATCACCTTCTTCTATAACCTCCACGTTACCCCAGTATCTCGCACCGGAATGTGAAGATAACTCATGGCTCGTGGATTGTTCGTTGTTATCATTTTGAGTCATAAACAAACTGCTCAACGACGACTATTACTATTGTTTAGTAATTTAACGCACATAAGTTGACAATTTGCCATAATAATTGCGGTTAGTTAGTTGAGGACATCAAGTCAGCAAAAACCCACAGTTCACAAGACTTTTTACTCTGTTCTCTGCTGTATTTGGTTTGTGAGCAACTTTGAATAATGAAATTACATCTTGCCGCAACCGCTGTATTGCAATTAAAGTCAGGTTGGTAATATAAAAAATTCGGTCAAAGCCTGATTTTTACGTTGTGGACATTGCCTACCCTAGATTTATTCAGTATGGTGCAAAATATTAGTTAAAATCCTGCTTTTAATAGATAACAAAATAAAAATATTAATTATTCAATATTAATTGATGTATGTTTGGTACCACAACATTTTATCGACTGTAAAACAGGAAGCTAATAACTGTATAAGAATTTTGTAGAGAATGAGGAGACGCTTTGACTGAAGACAAGAAATCACGGGAAAGCGAAATCAGTGAGGTAACGGAGGGGGTAGTTGGTCAGAGAGATTTCAATTTGCCTGAATTTATGATCACGTTGGGTGAAAGTCTCTTGGAAAGCATTACTGATGGTTGTTGGTTTCTGGATCGGGAATGGCGTTGTATCTACATGAATCATTGCCAGATAAAGTTATTTGGTATTGACCAAGAGAATATTTTAGGTGAAAATTTTTGGGAATTATTGCCGGAGACAGTTGACAGCATACTTTACAGGCAATTACATCAAGCAGTAGCCGCACAAATCTCGGTTAATTTTGAATATTTTCATCTCAAGTCGCAACGTTGGTTAGAACATCGCGCCTATCCATCGGCTAATGGGATATATGTCTTAACTTTTGATATTACCGAAAAGCAAGCTGTGATTAGCGAACAGGCGCAATGTATTAGCGATCGCCAACGGGAAGAACAGCGCAAAGCAGCACAATACGCTGTCACGCGCGTTTTAGCTGAGGCGACCACTTTAGTTGATGCTGTACCCGCAATTTTGCAATCTCTGTGTGAAAGTCTGGGATGGCAATTAGGGGTGATTTGGCAAGTAGATTCTCACCAAAATATTTTACGTCACGTTAATAGTTGGCAATCGCCAAGCAGTAATTTACAAGCCTTCATTGCAGAAAATCAGCAAATAACTTTTGCACCTGGGATGGGACTTCCTGGTCGGATTTGGGTCAGTCATCAACCTACATGGATTGCCCAAATTAGTGAAGACAAAAATTTTACTAGAGCCACAACCGCAATTCACAGTGGTTTAAATACAGTTTTTGGCTTTCCCATCCTTTTAGGGGATGAGATGTTAGGTGTAATTGAATGCTTTAGCAGCCACATTCAAGCACCAGACGAAGATTTGTTGCAAATGATGGCAACAATTGGTAGTCAGATTGGGCAATTTATGGAGCGCAAACTCACAGAAGTAGCACTGCGAGAGAGCCAAGAATTATTTCAGAGTTTTATGCAGCATAGCCCAATTACGGGTTTTATCAAAGATGCAGATGGAAGATATGTTTATGTCAATGCACTTGTAAAAAGACTTTTCAACTGGGAGCCAGCAGATTTAATTGGCAAAACAGATTTTGATTTATTTCCTTTTGAAACGGCTCAACAAGTGCGTAGTCATGATTTAGAAGTATTACATTATGGGCAGATGATTCAGTATCTAGAAACAGTGCAATTAGAGGATAGGGAATATCATTTTATGACCTTTAAATTTCCCTTCCAAGATGCTGGGGGTCGTCAATTAGTTGCTGGGATGTCGATTGATATTAGCGAACAGCAAGCTGCGCTACGCGATCGCATTCAAGCAGAAGCAGCACTGAATGAAAGTGAAGAAAACTTACGTTTAGCATTACAAGCTGCTCGGATGGTGGCTTGGTCTTGGGATGCTCATACAGGCATAATTCATCGTTCTGCTAACGCCTGTGATGTTTTAGGTTTACTCCCAGAAATGCTGACTGCATCAGGAGAAGAGGGTTGGAGCTTAGTTCATCCTGATGATCTACAACAGCACCAAGCCAAAGTCCAAGAAGCGATCGCCTCTCAAGGTAGTTACATCTCAGAGTTTCGCTTTTTGCGTCCAGACAATGGCGAAATTATCTGGGTGGAAGACCGAGGAAAGGTGAATTTTGATCAGGCGGGAAACTTGATTGGTGTCAAAGGCGCATTGTTTAATGTGAGCGATGCCTATCGGCAAGCTATGCAACGTAAACAAGTAGAAACTGCACTGCGGCTAAGAGAAGAACGCTTCTCTACGCTGTTCAACGGTATGGAAGACTGGGTGTTAGTCTATCATTTGACCAGCGATTTTCAACCAGGACAATTTATTGAAGTCAACGAACAAGCTTGTAAAAAGCTGGGTTATGACCGAGATGAACTACTCACAATGTCGGTTGCTAAAATTATCGATTCATCCTCTATCAATGCTAAAGCAGGTATTGAGAGGCTGTTAGTCGAACAGCATATTGTTGTGGAATCAGTTCACACCACAAAAGACGGACAACGGCTTCCCGTGGAAGTGAGTGCAACGCTGTTTACACTCAACGGTTTGCCAACTGTCCAAGCAATTTGTCGAGATATCACAGAACGCAAACTCGCAGAAGCAGAACGGGAAAAACTATTAAAACAAGAACAGTCTGCACGAGAAGCAGCGGAAACCGCCAACCGGATTAAAGATGAGTTTTTAGCTGTCTTATCCCATGAACTGCGAACACCTCTAAATCCGATATTGGGATGGACACAACTGCTACGTTCCCGAAAGTTAGATGGGGAAGCAACAGAAAGAGCTTTGGTAACAATCGAGCGTAATGCTAGATTACAAACTCAACTAATTGAAGATTTGTTAGATATTTCGCGGATTTTACGCGGCAAGATAATTTTAAATGTAGCAACTGTCAACTTAACTACTACCATTGAAGCAGCCTTAGAAACAGTACGCTTGGCAGCAGAAGCCAAAAATATTCATATACAAACTTTATTTAGTCCTGATGTGGGAAAGGTTTCAGGAGATGCGGGACGGCTGCAACAGGTGATGTGGAATTTGCTCTCCAATGCAATTAAATTTACACCTGATAATGGACAAGTAGAAATTCGTTTAGAGCAAGTTGGCAAACAGGTACAAATTCAAGTCAAAGATACAGGTAAAGGTATTAATCCTGAGTTTTTACCATTCGTATTTGACTATTTTCGTCAAGAGGATAGTACAATAACACGCAAATTTGGTGGCTTAGGCTTGGGACTGGCGATCGCTCGTCACATCACAGAACTGCATGGTGGTACAGTCAAAGTCGAGAGTCTGGGCGAAGGTTTAGGAGCAACATTTACAATCAGATTGCCTGTAATTGCCGATAATTTGGCATATAGCCAAGACGATAAAACATCAGTGCAGGACATCAATCTCAACCAAATTAAAATATTGACGATAGATGATGATGCTGATATGCGAGATTTATTAGTTGCTATTCTCAAAATGTATGACGCAGAAGTGAAAGTTGCAGCATCGGCCGCAGAAGCATTAATTTTATTGGCAGAATACTTACCAGATGTTCTAATTAGTGATATTGGTATGCCAGATGTCGATGGTTATACCTTGATGCAGCAAATCAAAACTCAATTTCCAGAAAAATACAGACAAATTCCAGCTATTGCTTTGACGGCCTATGCGGCTGAATATGATCAACGCCAAGCACTCGCGGCTGGCTTTCAATTACATCTTGCTAAACCTGTGGTTCCAGAAGAATTAGTTAGGGCGATCGCTTCAGTTATTCATACGAAATCATAAGATTCCCGAATTCTTTGATAAGTCGGGAATTTCAGCCTCATTTATCTACTTAAAATGCAAACAAAAGCTGCTTTACCAATGACGCTGTTAGCAGGCAAGAATACTTTGCCAATTATTCAAGCTTATTTTGAATTTAATCATCTCAAACAATTATATCGTCAGGGCTGGTTACAACACGGTATTGAGCCTAAGTATTGTGAAAGCGTTGCTGAACACTCGTTTGGTGTTGCTCTACTAGGATTATTTTTAGTTGATATTTATGCAATCAAAATAGATAAAACTAAATTAGTCCAGATGGCTTTAATTCATGACTTAGGAGAAGTCTATGCTGGTGATATAACTCCTAGGGACAAAGTTGATCAACCAGAAAAATATCAGTTAGAAAGAAATTCTTTGATTCTGATACTAGAAAAACTCCCTAATTGCTCATACTGGATTGATTTGTGGGAAGAATATGAGCAAGGTAATTCACCTGAGTCTCAATTTCTGCGGCAAATTGATCAATTAGAAATGGTTTGCCAAGCTAGTGTATATGAACATCAAGAATTAGCTAATCTCTCGGAGTTTTTTACATCTACCAAGCAGGTATTTCAAACCCCACAACTTCAATCTATATTTCAAGCTTTAGAAAAATTAAGAGATAATTGCGATGCCATTTCGCAGCAGTCTCAGTTAAATTGTCAGACTATATGTAATGACTGTACGTTTCATGTCAAAACAGAATCAGTAATAGAGTGCATTCATCCTGATGAATTGGATGTTAATTGTGCAGTTGTGAGTTTTTGCAGTTCCTTTCAACCTAGGGAGGAAATTGATAGTCCATGTGTGACTTTTGGCAATGATGAGGAATAATAGCAAGAGAAGGGTAAAGCGATCGCGCCACCCTTCACATTAAGAATTACACTACACTAATTATTTTTAATTTTCATATTCTTGTTGCTGATTATCTGTTGGTCTATTAGTTTCTAACAGACGGGAAATAAACACATCTGGCTTTCTACTAATCACAGATATAACTTTATCAATGGCAACTACTTCACTGGTTTTCACAACCATTTCCCACAAAGTATCTTCTTCTGTATCTTTGTTATGCGTTCTGTGTTTAAAGCATAACAAATCATCACAAACATTGATAATTGTTGCGAAATACCACTTGTCTCGTATTAATAGCCAAATTTCTTGCTCTAAGTAACTTTGGAGAATTGATTTCACAATAATTTAGAGGATTAAAACAATGTCGTAAATACTATTTGGGGATGAGATATTGAGGCAACAGGGAAAATACTTAATTGAGATGAAAGATAATACTACAGAGAAATCTGTATGTATTCGTATTATCTTACCAATGCTTTTATGAGTATTTTGTATCAAAGATAGCTAATTTTTTCCCAGTCTCTAGCTGGATATTTGATGTTGTGATATTGCTGTGGTTAGAACCATCAAAGTGAGTATTTATACTTTAAATTTTATGGCAAAATAAATGGCGGATGCTTGATTTATATCTGCTCTCCGCCTTTCCCAAAAAACAACAAAACTATACGCTAATCAATCATAATAGCTGAGAAATCTATGTCAAACCACTAATTTACAAAATAAACATAGACTTTATGCAAAAATTGTCTTAATCTAGCTAATTAAGCAGAAAATTTCCTCGCTTAGACGTTAGATTTTAGTTGAGCGATCGCTGTTAACATTTGTTGATAATACTCAATATTTCCTTCTTGATAATAGATGTTGGCAGATTGTTGAAAATCAGCGATCGCACCTTGAAAATCTTCTAGTTGGCGATAGACATCAGCACGTAACATATAAGCTGAAGCCCAATGAGGTTGACGTTGTAAGGCTTGGTTTAAGTCAGTTAATGCGCCTTGTAAGTCGCCCAACAGCAAACGACTGCGTCCGCGATGATACCAGTCTTCGGCAAAACTGGGGTCAAGGACAATGGCTTGATTGTAATCGGCAATTGCACCATGATAATCTTGCAGAGCATAGTAGGCACTGGCGCGATCGCTGTAAAATGCTGCTGAGTTGGGGTTAATCTGCAAAGCTGTGGTGTAATCGGCAATTGCACCATGATAGTCTTGCAAAGCATAGCGCAGGGAACCCCGATTGTAATAAGCCTCTACTAAACTGGGGTTGATTTTGATGGCTTGATTGTAATCGGCTAAAGCTCTTTGTTCAGCGGCTAAAAGGCGCAGAGCATTACCCCGGTTACAGTAAGCTTGAGAAAAATCAGGATCAATTTTGATTGCTTGGGTGTATTCTTCTACTGCTGCGAGATAATCTTGCAGCGCTTCGCGGGCTAAACCACGACCATAGTATGCTGTAGCTAAATTAGGTTTGAGTTGCAAGGCGCGATTGTAATCTAAAATAGCGCCTTGATAATCGCCTAAACAACGACGAGCCGTAGCACGATCGCAGTATCCTTCAGCATATTCGGGGTGAATTTGCAAGATGCGATCGCTATCGGTGATTGTGCCTTGATAGTCACCCAACTGACAACGGGCATGAGCCAAAAAACCGTAGACTAAAGCTAAAGTCGGATTTTTAGCTAGTGCTTGTTCATAATCGGCGATCGCACCTGGATAATCGCCTAAAGTTGCCCGCACTAATCCCCGTTCGTAGTATGCTTGCACATCATCAGGATTTAATTGCAGAGCTTGGTTAAAATCTGCGATCGCCGCTGGATAATCTTTGAGGTAAGAACGAACAAGTCCGCGATTGTAGTACGCCTGGGCAAAATATGGGTTAATTTGTAAGGCGCGATTATAATCAGCAATTGCACCTGGATAGTCGCCTAAAACATAGCAAGTATTACCTCGATAATGATAAGCTTCCACCAAATGAGGATCTAGCTGTAATGCTCGTTCATGATCGGCGATCGCTTGCTCATATTCTTCTAAAATATGGAAAATATTCCCTCGACTGCTGTAAACGGCAGCATACTGGGGGTACCACTGTAATGCTTGCTGAAAATCTGCCAATGCACCTTGGTAATCGCCATTTTCGCTGCGAGCTACACCCCGATAATGAAAAGCTCGTGCTATATCAAAATCTATATGTGTCACTAACTCAGGATTAATCTCGATCGCTTGGTGATAATCAGCGATCGCTCGATCATACTCTCCTAACGCACAGTAAACATTTCCGCGACCGTGATGGGATTCTGCTAAGTTGGGATTGATGGCTAATGCCCACTCATAATCAGCGATCGCTTCTTCGTAATCTGCTAGAGAGTAAAGGGTATTGCCTCGGTTATGATAAGCTTCAGCAAAATTAGGTTTAAGTTGAATTGCCTTGTCGAAATCGGCAATTGCTGCACGATAATCTCGGAGTGAGCTATAAAAAATATTGCCGCGATTATAGTAGGCTTCAGCAAAGTTAGGTTTTAGCTGAATCGCCTCTGTGTAATCTGCGATCGCTCCTTGAAAGTCTCCTTGCAAATTTTTGTTAAACCCTTGGTTAAAAAAGTCGTCAGCATTCATCTAAGTTTAATGGGCTGTGAAACTCCCGTCCCCTAATTTTAGGATGGGGTGCTGTTTTGTATCAATTGACTTCAGCGGATTTTCACAATTGCCGTTGTAAATATAAACTAGCAGCGACTACGATGCAGCAGAAATACGTGTAAAATCAGACTCATGCCCAAAATCAGTATAAGTATTTTAATATTTGTCTTTTTATTGTGTTGTAAAATAACAATCCGTTTGATTTATGAACTGACTCGTAAACAGATATAAAACGGCACAAGCAATAAATAGATTTGTTAACAACTTATTTATGTTTTCTATAGTTACCCAAAAGGTTATTCATAGCAAAACACAGTAGAATTTTAGAACAGATAACAGAGGTACTCAACCAATGAATATTTTGGTAACGCCTGAAGATGAGCAACTACATAAATTTCGCAGCGAACTAGGAAAATATACAAATACTCAAGAAGTGATTAATACACCATTGAAAGTAATAGAAGAATATTCGCACCGTCCCGCAGACATAAACCAAAAAATAACTAGAGAAGATGAACATGCTTGTTGCCAAATGTTCAGAGATCGCTCAATGGCTGAAGGGTGTGATCATACAGAATATTACATTTATTCTGAGTTAGTTGAAAAATAGTGTAATAGCTAGTGTAGATAAACAAGAATTTTACAGTTGCTGAGTATTTTACTGTAATTTTCTATTAACTAAATGTGCAGATGAAAAAGAGACGAAGGATTAAAGACTAGGGACTAGTAATTTCTACTCAGCCAATCTTAATCAGAGAAAAATCCTTGTTCCTAGCCTCTAGTCTCTAATCTTTATATCTTAAGCCGCGACTTTTTCTTCTAGTGGTTTAAAAGTCTTTTTGGTAGCGCCGCAAATTGGACATTGCCAATCATCTGGAATATCTTCAAACGGTGTACCCGGTGCAATTCCCGAATCGGGATCGCCAGCCACCGGATCGTAAATCATACTGCATTGACGACAAATCCATTTGCGAGTTTGAGGATCATCACTCGCTACTCTGGTGACTGCTTGTCCGCCATTTAAGACTTCTAATGCTTCAGTGTAGCGATCAGCGTGGTAATTTTCGATAAATTTAAGCAAGCCAAAACGGTGTGCGGCCTCTCGAAATGTATCGGCGTGTTCGCCAGATTCTTGTGCTTGTTTGAGAAATTCGGCGGCGGCTGGATTGTCGCGATCGCTTTGTGCCGCTGCGGCAAATTCAGGATACATTGTAGTGTATTCGTAAGTCTCACCTTCAATGGCTAAAGATAAGCAACGAGAGACAATTTGCTTTTTTTGTTCATCAGTTAAAGCAGCAGAATCTTCAACCACTAGTTCTGGATGCAGCAACTGAAAATGAGCAAAAGCGTGTTCGGTTTCTTGTTCTGCGGTTTCACGAAAAAGTTTTGCTAAATCCGCAAATCCTAATTTACTAGCAACTTTAGCAAAAAACAAATACTTACGGTTAGCCATCGATTCACCACCGAAGGCTGCTTCTAAGTTATGCAGAGTAGTAATGTTGGATAAATCCATATTTTTGAGATACCTGTAAGCTAATATTGTCTAGCAAAAAAAACAGACTTTAAATCAGGTTAATGAGCAAATTTTGTATACCAGAAAACGTTTGAGCCAAATTTCTGTTCACTCATCTTTCTTTACCTGTTTTGCCTGCTGTTCCAGGAAGATTATAAAACTAAAAAAGTTGTGGAAATCACAACTTAACTTGCCTGAAGTTCTAAAAATGGATAGTCTGTATAGCCAGTAGCATCGGGAGCGTAAAATGTCTTTTGGTCTGGTGTATTTAACTCGGCGTTCAACTGCAAACGTTTTGGTAAATCTGGGTTAGAGATAAACAGCCGCCCAAAAGACACTAAATCGGCATTGTTGTTAGCTAAGATATTGTCTCCTGTTTGGCGATTATAGCCGCCATTGGTAATCAATGTCCCTTGATAGATTTGTCGAAACAGAGGTGTCACAGGATTTATTACTGCACGGGTTGTCAAATCGGTTTCATTTGGCTCCATTAGATGTAGATATGCTAGTCCAAAGTGATTTAGTTCATTAATGGCATAGCCAAATGTCTCTTTTGGGTGGGAATCAGAAATACCATAAAATGTATTACTTGGTGAAAGCTTAACTCCTACGCGATTTCCACCCCAAACAGAAGCGACAGCTGACACAACTTCTAAGAGAAATCGACTGCGATTTTCAATGGAACCACCATACTCATCAGTGCGCTGATTTGAGCCATCTTGTAAAAATTGGTCGATTAAATAGCCAAATGCACCGTGCAGTTCCACACCATCAAACCCAGCAGCTAAGGCATTTTCAGCTGCTTTGGCAAATCCCTTGACAATACCAGCAATCTCTGAAGTTTCTAGGGCGCGGGGTGTTTCTAAAGAGACTTTACCATTAGGAGTGTGTAGCGAACCAACACCAGCGATCGCACTCGGCGCAACTGGTAATTCTCCATTCAGCAAAAACGGATGTGCAATTCTTCCTGAATGCCAAAGTTGCAGAAAAATCCGTCCTCCTTGTTTATGGACAGCATCAGTTACTAATCGCCATCCCGCTACTTGTGCGTCTGTATAAATTCCCGGACAGTTGATATATCCCAAACTCAAAGGTGAGATGGCTACACATTCACTCACAATTAACCCAGCGCTTGCACGTTGGGCGTAATAAGTCGCCATCAGTGAGTTAGGAAGATTGTCAACAGCCCGTAAACGAGTCATGGGAGCCATGACAATGCGATTGGAGAGTGTGTAAGCGCCGAGTTTAACAGGTGTGAATAGATTGATTTGAGAATTCATACTGACATTTCCGTAGTTAAAAGTCAGAAATTAAGAAAAAGAATAGAACATTTTCCGATGAAGCACGGAATTTCCTGCTTTTTCCTCAAGATTTCCAGTAAAAAGCCTGACGCTTCAAGTAAAAA
>NZ_DF978440.1:74076-106488 GCF_002897135.1 Nostoc cycadae WK-1
AGCCTGACGCTTCAAGTAAAAAGCCTGACACTTCGAGTAAAAAGCCTGACGCTTCGAGTAAAAAGCCTGACGCTTCGAGTAAAAAGCCTGACGCTTCGAGTAAAAAGCCTGAAATTTGAAGTTAAAAACTTGGAATTACTACTAATTAGGATTTTAGAGAAATAAATTACCCTTTTTGTGGGATTGGTGTCCTCACCCGTCCTCAATTCTGGGCGGACAGGATACCCATCCTACAGAAATTTGAAAAATTTTTGATTGACAAATTTCTCAAATAGCCCCGCCATTGACGCGAATATTTTGCCCAGTTATCCAACGTGCTTCCTCACTAGCTAAAAAAGCCACCACGTCGGCAATTTCTTGGACATCACCCAGCTTGTTAAAAGCTGACATTTGGGCTAAACGATTGATTTGTTCTGTAGTTTTGCCTTCACGGAACAATTCTGTATCTGTCGGGCCAGGAGAAACAACATTCACCGTGATTTCCTTAGCACCTAACTCTTTAGACAACACTCGCGTTATCTGTTCCACTGCGCCTTTAGTTCCTACATAAGCACTGTAGGTTGGTAACATCATCCCTGTGGTAGATGAAGAAAAATTAATAATTCTGCCACCTACTGCTAAATGCTGTGCAGCTTGTTGACAGGCAAAAAAAGTACCTTTGACATTGACAGCAAAAAGTTTGTCAAACTCTGCTTCCGTAATTTCTGTAATTGGCTTGTAAATAATTGTGCCAGCATTGTTAACTAAGATATCAACTTTGCCAAAATGGGCAATTGTTTTTTGAAACAGTGCTTCAATATCAGCCACACTCCCCACATCAGCTTGGATAGAAATTGCTTGCACTCCCAGTTGTGCGATTTCTGCAACAACTTCCTGGGCTTTGGCTGCATTCCCAGCATAATTAACTACAACAGATGCACCTTGATGAGCTAATTTTAAAGCGATCGCTCTACCAATTCCCCGCGATGCACCAGTCACAATTGCAACTTTCCCTGTTAAAGCTGCCATATATTAATCCTGCTTAACTAGCGATAATTTGCTCTTAAACTAACGCACCAAGGTTAAATTTACCCACACTAAGACTCAGGCACAATAGCCACACCATCCCGAATATTCAGCAATCCTGAGATAATAATTTCATCTTCCGGCTGTAATCCTGCCAAAACTTGGTAATAGTTATTTTTGATATTGCCTAACTTCACGCGCCTTTGTTGAGCAACTAACTGCGAAACTCCTTGAGGGGTTGTTTGTTGTTTCGCCACATAAACAAAAGTTTCACCCGCCACACGAGTTACGGCTGTAGTCGGAATTAACACCCCTGAACGCTGACTCCAAATCACTCTTGTTCGCACTAATTGACCAGCCCTTAACTGCCCTTGGGGATTATTAAACAGTGCTTTAATTAAGATTGATGGCGGTTGATTGCTCACATTGGGAACAATTAAAAATACTCGACTTGTACCCAAAACTTGCCCTTGAGAATTCATAATTTCCACAGGCATTCCCTTGCGTAATTTGGGGCCGCGCTCTAGTGGTAGAGTTAAAGCAACTTCTAAAGGTCGGTTTTCAGCAACAGTCATGAGTCGTGAAGAAGTCGTGACAAAATCACCAACTTTTACCGAGATATCGCCCACCGTACCACCAAAGGGTGCAGTAATTTTGTCATACTGAAGCGAGGCTGGTGGTTGTCTACTATTAATATCGGCTTGCTGGATAGCATTTTCCGCCTGCAAGATACTAGCTTTTTGAGCTTGAATTCGAGAATTCACCGCATCAAGATTAGCTCTCGCCGTCGCCAGTCTGTTAGCAGATAAGTCCTTAGACTGTCGTGATATTGCACCTTGGTCTGCTAGGTTGGCAGATCTATCGTAATCTAATTGATTTGATTGCACCTCAGCCAACTTTGATATCCGTTCTACTTCCAAAGCGCGGAGTGTGGCGCGAGCGCTTTCTAGTAGTGCTGCGGTTGCTTGGGTTGAACCATTGTTGCCTAGGGCTGTTGGTTGTTGGGCTTTATAATCTATTTGGATAATGGGTGTACCTGCGGTGATAGTCTGTCCCGGCTTGACAAATATCTGGGTAATTTGTCCGGGAATTCTCGACTGGAGGTTGATGGAACGCCGAGATTCTAAAGTTGCAATATAGTCTGCACTTTCCTCAATTGTGCCTAATTGCACAGGTGAAATTTTGGCTCTTACCCCTGGTGTTTGAGCATGAGTTGACGGTGTTTGAGGTACAGGAGTAAGTAAACGCCAAGCGATCGCCACTCCACCTCCAACTATGAGTATTAAAGCTAACAATAATCGCCACCAGCGCCATTTATTTTGAGGTGGTTGTTCTGATGTTTCTGGAAGTTCTTTTTCAAAATCAATTTGAGGCTCAGGGGATGTCATGACTTATCAGGTTACTAAAAATACAGTAAATAATTTTTGGTCTGTTGAGATGCAATTTACTGATACAGCATGAAGAGCAATAATAAACTATATCTTAGCTCGTCCCAATATACAGCTTTTTTTGATCAGGTCTAATCTATCAAAAGGTTAATGATAAAAATTAAGAATGTGATACCTTTTTGAACTGTATTGTTAGTTATTGTAGAGCATCTTTGAGTCTTGCTAAAATAATCGATTTATATCCTATTTATCAAGTATTGTCTGTTACAACTATGTGATAATTTGCAAGCCAGGATTAGCCGTAATACCAATTCGTAATTCGTAATTCGTAATTAATCAAGTCAGATATGGCATGGTTTTCGGGGTTTGAATGTGTTGCCTCATGTTAGAGAATTGGTATAACGCAATATATTTCTCGGTATTAAAACTTAAGCTTTACTTAATAAAGTATCTCGGAAAAATACTTTGACATCAAGAATCAGCGAAAGGGATAATTGAGACACACAATTTTTTGTTGGTATCATTGGGGACTTATAATTATGTTGGATTCAGCTATGTTCTACCCAAACTATAGTATTAATTACGAATTACAAATTTTCTTCAGATACCCCGTAATGTTGTGCCTGCATATTCCACAAAGTTGTATATTCACCGCCACGTTGTAAAAGTTCCAGATGAGTGCCATCTTCAATTAAATGACCAGCTTTGAGAACTAAAATTCGGTCAGCCATCCGTACAGAAGCGAGTCTATGAGTAATCAAAATTGTAGTTTTACCCTCGGCTAATTCAATAAAGCGTCGGTAGAGATTATATTCGCTGCGAGGGTCGAGTGCGGCAGTTGGTTCATCTAATAGTAATAGTTGGGCTGATTGACGCACAAAAGCACGAGCTAAAGCTAACTTTTGCCACTGACCACCAGAAAGTTCCGTACCGCCAAATTGCTTTCCTAGTGGTGTATCCTCTCTAGTAGTAAAATCATCAACTAGTTTAGCTATATCAGCTTTTTCGATTGCATATCTGAGAATATTTGGATTTTCTAAAGCAGCTAAATTTCCCAAAGCAATATTTTCTCCCAGAGTCAGCGCATAATGCCCAAAATCTTGAAAAACACCAGCTATTTGCTGCCGCCACTGTTCTAAATTTAAGTTTCTTAAATCTATTCCATCAACTAAAATACATCCTTGTGTTGGGTCATATAACCTAGTCAACAGTTTCACTAAAGTAGTTTTACCTGCGCCATTCTCTCCGACAATGGCAACTGTTTCTCCCGGATAAATAGTAAAAGAAATATCTTGCAGAGCTAAACGATTATCTGGGTAGTAAAAGTCAACTTTCTCAAAAGTAATACCTGAACGAATAGGAGTTGGTACTTTCTCACCAGGTATACTTATTTGCATTGGGATGGGACTGTCGAGAAAATTGAAAAACTGCTGCATATAAAGAACATTTTCTAACAAATCTACCCAATTAGCGACAAATCTTTCGAGATTATTTTGAAAGTAAGTCAATGATTGTACAAATAAAAGTACACTACCAGGACTGAAATCGCCACGAAAAGCTTTCTGTACTACCCAGTAAAAAGCAAAACCATTTCCCAACGTACTAAGAATAGCTAAAGTAGATGACCAAAATGCTTGTTTTCCTCGCAGATGGCGCATTGTTTGATGTAAAGACTGAAATGCTTGTAGGTAACGTGTGATAAAAAATGAACCTAGCTGAAACAACCTAATTTCTTTCGCATAGGTATCAGTTAGCATCACCGAAGTGTAATATTGCATTCTCCGCGCTTCAGGGCTATGTTCAAATAAAGTTAGCCAAATAGTTTTGCCATACTGAGAAGAAACCACTATTTGGGGTATAGTTGCGATCGCAATCACTAATGGTATCCAAAAAGCTAGGGGAACTAATAACCCAACTATCACTATCAAAGTCACAAAAGAACGACTTAATTCCACTAAATTTTCTAATAAACTCAGCGGTTTATAGCCGATTTGTTGTTGCAGAAGTTGTAACTCATCATAAAACACAGAATCTTCAAAACGACTCAAATCTGCAAAACTATCAGCTTTACTCATTAATAATAAGCTAATGTGAGCCGTTAACTTGTCATTGAGATCTCCTTGAAGTGCAAATACCCAAGGATACAGCAATGTCTCTAGTAACAAAGCTCCCACCCATCCTGCTACCAAAGGTACAAGCATTGCATACCCTAATTCTCTCCCAGATGTTAAGGCTGCTGCTACAGTATCTACTACTAATTTGGTAATCCAAACACTAATAGCCGGAAGAAACCCTTGCAATAAAGTAACAGCAATTAAAAATATCATTTCTCTCGGTGCTGCTTTCCATAGCAAAGGTAGAGAACGAAATAAAGCTTTAGTGTAGTCTGCAAACCAAACTCTTAAGTCGCTCATCAATTAAACCTAATTATTTATTTGGTATTAAGTGAACCCCACCTTATCTCTGTTGTGTATTAGTCTACATAGCCGTGTTCAAGCTAGGTTCTACATCAGTACCCTAATGCAGCAAGTTATATTAGAGTCTATCTCAACAAAAAACCATCCTACTTAAGAAAGAGCAAGATTAAGATTCCGGGTAAAAACTATACTACTTAAGAAAGAATAAAAAACTCTAGAAAAAGATAATGTTAGAGAAGTCAGATGATCAAAACAAGACAAGTATTTTGCTAAAAATAGCAAACGTTTTATCAAAGACAAGGTTTTAGGGAACCTCAATTTTATCCATGAGTTCCTATCACTTATTTTACAGTGATTTTGACCATTTGTGGATTAGTAAAACTCTGAATTAAAAGCTGAGTGTTTTTGTTTAACTATACCTGTGTGGGTATATATAGTTAAGCATTAACCATTGTTTTATTTTCTAGTCATCCTTCACATCTACCCGTTCTAATATCCATTCTTAGATGAAGGCTAGTTGATGTACAAACATCATCAAAGCTTTTACAAACTTGAATGCAGATTTGCCAATAGGCTCATAAATTGAAGTTAACAGGAGTAAGTGACGATGCTTGCAGAAAAAACACTGACCCAACAAACAATAGATATGCGTTTGGAAGACAAAGCAGACAAATTAGAACAACTTTTGTTATCTGATGAAGAAATCGCAGCTTTAGAAAAATTGGCAATGCCAGGAATGTTGGAATCTGAGACTCAGCAAAGATGGTTTGCTAATTGCGGCGGATGTGGCGGATGTGGAGGCTGCGTTGGATGTCGAGGCTGCGTTGGATGTCGAGGCTGCGGATGTCGAGGCTGCGGATGTCGAGGCTGCGGATGCCGTGGATGCGGATGTCGTGGATGTGGAGGATGTAGAGTTAGTGAAACTGGCTCAATATCAAGTGTGCCAGATGATAGTGATGATTTTGGATTTGGATATTAAATTAGCTGGAGAGAGAATAACAATTCTAGAGCAATCTTAATCATTGGTGAATACATAGATTCCCGAATTATTTGAGAATTCGGGAATCTGAATCCAACTAAATATTCATAAATTAAGATTGCTCTAGCTACGAAAACATAGAATTTTATTCTCTGCATTTCGCTAAACAAAATTGCTTTTCTATCTTTTTTTGTGGAGCTTTAACAATAAAATAATGCCTATGAAATTAAATGATAATCAGCATCTGCGTCTACTAGAACACGTTGTCGTTCATGTTATGCCGCCAGATTGTCATGGCGAAGAAACAATGATCTTCAATACGACGCGGCGAACCCTAACAGTTAAAGGCCAAGCACTGCACGATGTAGAAAGTATGGTATTGCCTTTACTAGATGGCTCCCGAACGATAGGAGAAATTCGGGCGGAAATTGGCGAAAAATTGACAGATGCTTCACTCAATCAATGTTTAGAGTTTTTGATGGAAAATCGCTTAGTTGAGGAGCTTTTAGAAGAAACTATCGATTTAGATAGTCGTGCTTATTTACTGCCGCAAATTAGTCTTTATCATGAGTTAGGATTTCAGCAACAAGATGCCCAAAAACACTTAGCCAACGCAAGGATTGCTGTTTTCGGACTCGGTGGTTCAGGGTTGATAGCTGCAATTAACTTGGCTAGTGCTGGTATTGGTTATCTGCGACTTTGTGATGATGTCTGCACAATTCCCTCCGATGCAATGATGATGTCAGGCTTAGTATTTAATCAAATCGGTGCTTTGCGGGGTGTGGAAGCAGCAAGACAAATTGAGGCGATCGCAGAAATCACCGACACTGAGATTGTGATAGATAATTTGATGGACGATGCCACAGTCAATGCTTTGCTGGAAGATGTTGACCTTGTAATTGTCGCCACCGATGCTGTTTCTGTTAATCTCGCCTATCGCCTCAACAGATTATGCCTGAAAATGCAGCGCCCATTGCTACCGGGTGGGGCGGCTGGTGTGGAAGGAACTTTTGGCCCACTAGTCTTTGCTCAAGATGGCCCTTGTTATCTCTGCTATCGGATGCGGTCGATAGCTTGTGCCAAACTACCAGAAGCGGAATTGGCAATTGAGCGATTACTCGACCGAGAACGCCGTTCTCAACCAAGGTTGCAAGAAAATTTGCCCATCGCTCAGATGTTAGTTGGAAGTTACTTGGCGCTGGATACTATTAAGATGTTTCTCGGTTTACCTATTGCTACAGATGGCAAATTAGTGCATTTAGACTTACTGGGTACAAAACTAACTCACAACGTTGTGCTGAAAAAACCTGGCTGCCCCCATTGTTCATGACAGGAGAGAATAGAGTGAATGTTGCGATCGCTAGTCCTCGTTGGCGCGATTTAGTTAGTCCCCATACGGGAATCATCCGCGCCATTGATAGATTTACTAAGCCTTATACAGAGTTTGATTTTCCTGTTTTGTGGCAAGCTGAATTAGCAAATTTCCAGCTTCGCAAACAGTCGGATGATTTACGCTACGGTGTAGGCAGGGGGATGACTGATGAACAAGCAATTTTTGGGGCAGTTGGCGAAGCTGTAGAGCGCTACTGTGGCAGCATTGTTGATTATCGGCAACTAATTGTGAGTAGTTACGCAGATTTAAGTCATCCCGCCGTTCATCCGCCAGCTTTTTTCTCGTTTTCTGACAACCAATATTCTGATCCAACCTTTCCCTTTCCGGCTTTTGATCAATTAACGCAGACTTCATGGATAAATGCCACATCTCTGACCAGTAACCAACAGGTGTTAGTCCCAGCATTCATGGTTTATTTTGACTGGGATAGCAATCAACCAGGAGATTATATTTTACCTGTCACCTCTAATGGTATGGCTAGTGGCCCTACTCTTGAATTTGCAGCTTACAGTGGCTTATGCGAGTTGATTGAGCGTGATGCTTTTATCATTACATGGTTAAATCGCCTACCTGCTCCCCGCATTTATTTCGCTCATCGTCCCGGAATTGAAACCGAAATTTTACGCAACTATGCCCGATTTGGCATTGAATTAGTTACCTTCTATTTGACAACTGATATTAACATCCCCGTTGTCATGGCAATGTTAATTGACCGTTCTGGCAGAAGTCCGGCTGTGGCGACTGGTTTAGGATGCCATCTTGATGGGTCAATAGCACTGCGTAAGGCGATTTTTGAAGTTTGTCAAGCCCGCTTTGGTGACATAGAACGCAAAGCTAATGGCGCTGGGGCTAATCTCAATCAATATGAAGATGTGCAGAATTTAGACGATCACAGCGCTTTTTTCTATAAAACGGCTCGGTTATGCGAGTTGGAATTTTTATTTGAGCATGAAAATTACCTCACAGTTGAAGATTTACCAACTTACCCGTCTTCAGCCGAGGCAGAAAAATTGCGAACTGTCATTACAAGGTTGCATTCCGTTGGCGCTGAACCATATTTAGTGGAAATTACCACCCCTGATGTTGCATCGCTTGGTTTTCGTGTTGTGCGGACTTTAGCCAGTGAATTAGTCCCGATATATTTTGGTCATGGGCTAGAACCGTTGGGTACTCGGCGGTTATTCGAGGTACCAAAAAGGTTAGGTTACGGTGGACAACGTACCGCAAACGACCTCAATCCTTGTCCACATCCTATGGCTTAAAACAATTTTGGATTTTGGATTTTATTACACCCTTACACCCCTATACCCATTTTCCGTTTAATGTCAGGAAATCATAACTATGTATACAGCCAACGAGCCACTAGAGTTAGCGTTGCTTTATCATTTGAACTCGCCAGTGCCGAAAAGTTATGTCAAGCGTGTTCCGGCGACGGAAATGCGCTATATGCCGGAAGCTCCTTTTTTGGAACTGCCAAAAGCACCACACGATAACTCGCTGAGTCAAATTTTAGCGCGACGGTCTTCGGTGCGATCGTTTGCTAATACAACTATGCCGCTGATTCAATTAGCGCAGTTGCTTGATGCTGGATGCGGACTGAATGGGTTGCGTCAAATGGATGGTTACACCTATGAAGCGCGAAACTCACCATCTGCGGGAGGGCTTTATCCTTTGGAGGTTTTTGTCGCAACGCAAGCGGTAGAAAATTTAGCTAATGGGCTATATCACTATGAGCCACGCGGTCATGGCTTGCATCGGGTGAATGATGCAGTACCAAACGATTTTGTCAAACCTTTATTGCAACAGGATTATATAGTGAATGCCAATGCTTTGTTTATGTTTACATCGGTTTTTATGCGATCGCTATGCAAATACGGTGCGCGTGGCTACCGTTTTGCACTTTTAGAAGCTGGTCATCAAGCCGAAAATATCTGTCTGATGGCTGTGCAATTAGATTTGGCTAGTCTTTGCATAGGCGGATTTTATGATATGAGTTTGAATACTATGTTAGGTATTGATGGTAAACGTCATGCGGCGCTTTACTGTGTTGCTGTGGGGACTGAAAGAAAATAGAGAATTAAGATTTTATTTTTGTCTTATTTAGAGATTGTTCGGGAAAATTAATGGTGGTGTATGATGCAATCAAGGTTTGTTCAAAGACTTTAGCCAGAGCAGTTTGAAAGCGTTGACGATGCTTGAGTTTAAAAAATGGTCTGACTATTTCTAAATCTTTACTGCAATCTGCTTGGTGATGGCAAACTCGAATTGCCCGTAAAGTGCCTAGCTGAACTTCTTTTTTGACCATTAACTCAGAAATCCCGGTTGCACCTACACCACTTTCAACAGCAGCTTTAGCCATTTCGCCACTATTGAAAACCAAAATTATATTCAATTCACTAATATTAATACCCCAATTTTTTAGGGCTTCTTCAAATCTTTGCTGGGTTCCAGAACCAGGCTCTCGCATCACCCAAGAAGTTTGAGTTAGTTCAGCAACAGTAATTTCTCCAAGTTCAAACCAAGGGTGAGTTTGACCGACAACTATTTGTAAGCGATCGCTCCCAATTATTTCTCGTTCTAAAGTATTCTGTAAGGCTGGTTTAACATCACCTTCAACTAAACCTAAATCAAACTGTCCCATTGCTGTTCCTTCACAAATTGTTTCGGCATTTGCCAAACAACAATCAACAGAAATTTGCGGATACTTACTTTTAAATTCACTAATTTTACTTGGCAACCAATAGTTACCAATGGTTAAACTTGAGCCTAATTTTAATTCGCCACGTTGCAGGTTGTTCAATTCCCGCAATCCCCGTTCTGTTAACGTCACTTGGTCGAGAATTTTCTGTGCTTCCACTTGTAATAACTTACCAGCTTCGGCAATCTCAATATGGCGACCAATCCGATGAAACAGTTTGACTCCGTATTCTTGCTCTAAGTTGTGAATTGCTGCACTAACGGCTGGCTGAGTAATATAAAGCTCTTCAGCTGCACGCGTAAAGTGTAGATGCTCTGCTACAGCGAGAAAGATTCTTAGCTGCTCCAGTGTCATCCCTGCCATACTAAACTATTCCTAAAAACCTGGATTTCCAAATTTAATCACTTATATTTATAATTTTGACAAATAAAAACATTTGATTCTATTGATGAGATTAAATACAGTAGAAAATAACAATAATAAATACACACATTACTAATGTGCCTACTCAAATATGCAAAAATTTAGTTGAGCGATCGCTATTAGCTAGATGATTATCTAGCGTTAAAAATGAGCAGAATAAGGCATAATGCTAAAAATTAACCGTATTTTGGCTAATTTTTGGCAGTCATAATATTATTCAGGCTTGTGTTCTTAAGATATCTGCATTAAAATAAATTTTGGCAAAAATGTACAAACAAATTAAATATTTTTTGCAAGTGCGATCGCCGCACAAGTGGCAAATTATCTGGAAAGAAATTTGCTATTACTTGGGAATTTTTTGGAGGGGAGCCTCTTGGGGTTTAAGGGTGTTATTGATGCAATTAGAGTCTAAGCCAACAGAAGAAAAGAAAAAGCCAGGAAGGCTAAATCCATCACGAATTAGGGATCATTTAGCTAATGAACGCACTTATCTTGCTTGGATGCGAACTGCGATCGCACTGTTGGGTTTTGGAGTCGTTATCGTTCGTTTGCGAGCCTTTCAAGTCCCGCTGTTACCCACACCTGGTCATGGTTGGAAGTTGGGTTTAGTCTTTTCGCTAGTTGGTTTAGTTACGGTATGGCTGTCAACGGCACACTATTTTGCAGTGCGTCGTGATATTGAAGATGATAATTATGAACCTACAGACCGCTGGGTAATTTTATTCAGTTTGGCAATTATGATTCTCGGTTCTGGAGTAATTTATTACGTGTTTACTGCTCCCCTTAGTCCTTTGAGTCCGGTTGTTCCTGATTAATGAATAAACACAACAGGAAGAATAATACCGTTTCACTTTAAGTTTGATACAAATAGACCGCAGGGGGAGGGAGCAGGGGGAAAGAGTAAACAACCAATGAATTTGTATCAGGATTTTCGTGAAATGGTATAATTCGGCTTTTTTCTGAAGGGCAAAGTAGTTTAAATATTTAATCTTTAGGCTTGTTCGCTACTAGTTAATTCTTTCTGCTCGTAGTAACGACAACCTTGACAAGGGCCACAGGGGTTAACAGCACAACGGATGTAACCAGAACGGGCGTTAAATTTGCAGCTAATGTCACCAATAAGATATCCTACTCCTTCCAAGTAGTAGCGATCGCCATCCATCGGTCTGATATTTTGTCTACCCCTTGTCCCAGAAAAATTCATGGCTGCTTGTCTCAGCTGCGCCCTTGTCCGTAATTGGGTTTTACGGATTAACCATAAGGAAAACAGGGATGGTAAAAAACCAACGGCAATCACCAAAAGTGTCTTGATATTTAACACCTTCTTTTTACCCCTTTTATGCGCTGATTGATCTTCCCAGATATTACATTCTAGTTGTTGCCAGAATGCAAATATTAGGGCGTGTTGCTGGATTGTAGCAGTGTGGCATCTAGAGTATCAATTCAGTAATCATGAAATAACCTCTCCCCCAACCCCTCTCCGCATCGGAGAAGGGAGTTAAGCAACCCCCTTTCCTTGCAGGGAAGGGGGCTGGGGGTTAGGTTTTTAATTAATGAATTGGTGTTCTAGTACTGAGCCAAAAAGTACCAATGCCACTTCAATCAGCATAACTGTTACAACCGATAAGGCGTACTACAATTCAATTTTCATAACTTTAAGATTTATTGATTAGCGCCCCCAAGAAAAAAACTTTTGTCTCAGTATCAGCCTTTTCTTGGTTTTTTTTGTGTCGCTGTGCGGCTAATCTTCTATTTTTATTTTGCTGTCTAAGTTTCTGGGCTAGTGATGCAGCTTCTCTTTCGGCTCGGAATAAATCAACTTTTCGCGTCGTCAAAATTAAGCACTCATCTGATTTTTGTTTCACCCAAGGAATGCTAACTGTGAAATACTTACAAACGCTTTTACGCGATTTAACATTTCCTGACAAATAATTTGTTTGACTGTTGATAGCACTAGCTATTGCTTTTAACTCTAGAATCTCAGCTTCTAATTCTGCGGCCATTTGATTAATAGTTTGGGCTTGCGCCACTAAACGCTCCCAACCACTAATTATCTTTTCTTGTTGTGGCTGTAGGGGGATAATTGCAGGCTGTGATGAAGGGCGGAAGATGGAACTTTTACCACTGTGTTCGATTTTTTTCATAGTTCCTCTGCTAATACTACTGAGCTTGTTAGGCATTGTAGCAGCATTTTAATACAAATGTACTAACTTGGTGAAATTCCGCAAAGATACGATCATAAGTAGGAACTCTGCGGGAATTCACGATTATGTCTAGTTCACTAACTGAAGAAATTCTGTCTCAACTTCCTGGTGATGCGTTGCGCGGGTTACGTCGCACTGATGAAATCCTGACAGCAATTCGAGAAAATACTGCGCCAATACCAACAGTAGTTAAGGAAAGTCAGCAAGATTTAGATAATGTAGAATTGGATGCAATTATTTGTGGCGGGACTTTAGGTATTTTAATTGGTTGCGCCTTAGCAGTACGCGGGTTACGGGTGGCGTTAATTGAGCGCGGGATATTAAAAGGGAGAGAACAAGAATGGAATATTTCGCGCTCAGAATTAGAAGTATTTTTGCAATTAAACCTGCTGACTGATGAAGAATTAGAAAGAGCGATCGCTACTCAATATAATCCAGCCAGGGTAAGTTTTCATGGCGGTACAGAAGTTTGGGTCGAAAATGTCCTCAATATCGGAGTAGATCCTGTATATCTACTCGCAACATTAAAAAATAAATTCATCGCAGTCGGCGGACAGTTATTTGAAAATACACCATTTATTGAGGCGGTTGTTCATCCCAATGGCGTAATAGTCAACCAGCAATTTTCAGCGAAATTGCTCATCGACGCAATGGGACATCTTTCTCCCATCACCCAACAAGCACGCCAAGGCAAAAAACCAGATGCTTTATGTTTAGTTGTGGGAAGTTGCGCTCAAGGATTTCCGGAAAATCAATCTGGCGATTTGTTGTTATCCTTTACATCCTTGCAGAATCAGTGCCAATACTTCTGGGAAGCTTTTCCCGCTAGAGATGGCCGAACCACCTACTTATTTACCTACATGGATGCACATCCACAACGCTTGAGTTTAGAAACTTTATTTGCAGAATATCTACACCTGTTGCCAAAATATCAGGGTGTGGAATTACAACATTTAAAATTTCAAAGGGCGTTATTTGGTTTTTTCCCAACTTACCGCAATAGTCCACTCAAAACTCCTTGGCATCGGATTTTACCAGTGGGAGATAGCAGTGGTAGCCAATCGCCTTTAAGTTTTGGTGGTTTTGGCGCAATGGTGCGTCATTTGCAGCGTTTAACTTTTGGGGTAGAAGCAGCATTACAAACCAATCAATTATCTGCACAGGCATTGTCACTACTGCAACCATATCAACCAAATTTGAGCGTAACTTGGTTATTTCAAAAAGCTATGAGTTTGGGTGTAAATCAAAATATCCCCCCAGAGCAAATTAATCAGCTGCTGTCGGCGGTATTTCTAGAAATGCAAAATCTAGGGAATCCCGTCCTCAAGCCATTTTTGCAAGATGTGGTGCAGTTTTCGGCATTAACACAAACATTAATTAAAACTGGATTATCTCATCCAAAATTAATTGCCAAGATAATTCCCCAAGTTGGTTTAGTCAACTTACTTGATTGGCTAGTGCATTACGGTAATTTAGGTGTTTACACTGCCTTGTTTACTCTGAGTCCAGTGTTAGAAACATGGATTAAGAGCCTACCCACTCAACAACAATATTATTGGCATCGCTTGGTAGATGCTTGGAAGTATGGTTCTGGTGCTGATTACTGTGATGAAAGTTAAATAATATGTGTGTGAGGATAACATAATGGAACGGAAAGCAGGCAGTATTAAATACTTTGCGGTGTTAATTGGCTTACTGCGCGATCGCCAAGGTTTTTTAGATGAAGTTCGTCAAGGAATTAGAATCCCCAGTAAGATAATTTCTTTGCTGGTTTGTAGTTCTATTTTTATTGCCATTTATGGGGCAATTATTGGCTCTTCTCATAGTTGGATGCAGGCTGTTTCTTCGGCGGTGAAACTACCCGCACTTTATTTAATTACCTTGCTAATTTGTCTGCCCACACTGTTTTTTTCTAATATTATCTTTGGTTCTAAGCGGAGTTTTGGGCAGCACTTTATTTTAGTACTCACAGCCGTTGCTGTTACGAGTGTTTTGTTATTTAGTTTTGCACCAATCACTCTCTTTTTCTTGCTCACCACTAATAACTATCAATTTATACTGGTATTAAATGTATTAATCTTTGCCATCACAGGATTTATCGGTATTTCCGCTTTGTACCAAGCAGCAAATATAGTAATAGAACAAGAGGATGATGGTAGTAAAACTCGCAGGCGAATCTTACAATCTTGGCTATTTCTTTATGCTTTTGTAGGTAGCCAATTAGGTTGGACTCTCAGACCATTTTTTGGTTCCCCTATGCAACCCTTTCAACTGTTCCGAGAAAGAGAAGGTAATTTTTATTTGGGTGTAATGAAAGCTATTGGTTATCTGTTGGGATTAAATTAATAGTTGATATAGCAATCCTCAATGATTTAGAAACATCTTTCTCCCTTGTCTTCCTTGTCTCCCTTGTCCCTATCAAATAATTGAGAATCAAAACATTCGCTGTAGAGACGTTATATATAACGTCTCTATTTTGATTTTTATTTTGTACTAGTACAGGTTGGCGTAAATAAACAGACCATAAGAAATGGCTAAAAGGCATGTGGTATCACGATTCTTTCTTTTTCCTTTTTCCTTTTTACTTTTGCCTTGTTGCACTGGCGATCGCACTTTGGCATTCTTCAATAGAAGCACGTTGTTGCATAGCTTGAACTAAGGCTTCATAACTTGACCAATTTTCTTCTAACAGAGTTTTTGCTTGCAAAACATGAAACCGTTGTTTTTGCTGAAAGGCTGACTCGGAAAAACCTACAACTTTTAAGACTTCCGCCAACTTAGCTTTATCATCACCGCCACCTTCAGCGCGTTCAAATACCAAAGCTTCCGCCGCAATACCAGCCATCCACATTGTGCAGTAACGGTCTAGCATTTGGGCGCTGATAGAACCTTTTTCTAATTGTGCAGCTAACTCAGCATCATTAAAAGCAACGCCGCCTTGTCCTGGTTGTCCTTTTCGCCAAGCTTCCCAGGCGCTGAGGGTGTAACCAGTTACGGGAATACCCAGCAAAGAAGCCACCAAAAAATGTCCCGCTTCATGGTGGATAATGCGATCGCGGTGTTCACTAGAAAATCCGGCAATCCAATCTAGCAAGATAGTTCCACCCTTACCTTGCAAGCTAAAACTGTCTAAAGTAGCGATTCCCAAAATGGTGAAAGTGGCGAGTGCTGGTACTGTCGGCGATAAGTTGATTAATGGCCCCAGCAGTACCGAAAAAGTCATCAGAAAGACTGATATGGCTACTAAATTGAGGGCTGTTTGGCTCATTGTCAGTTTTTTAACTCAGGCTTAATCTTTCTTAATTATGAGGCGATCATTGCATTTTTGAGTAATATCTCTGATAGTTCGCGCTGGCGGACTTTGTTTGTATAGCCGTGACTTCCAGTCATTCGATTTTTGAGTAAATCTAAATTTCCAGAAATGCCAATAATTCATCAGTTAATCGAAATCGCCACTGAACCAGGAATTAATATTCACAACATCACCCCACACATCAAAGATTTAATTGCCAAAACCTCAGTTAAAAATGGACAAGTTTTGGTCTTTTCGCGCCACACGACTACAGCTTTAGCTATCAATGAATATGAAGTCAGATTGTTAGAAGATATCAAAGTCTTCTTCGCTAAATTAGCACCAGAATCAGACCGTTATTTACACAATGATTTGCATTTACGCGATGTTCCTGAAGATGAACCAATGAATGCTCATTCTCATTTACTAGCAATGATGTTAAGTACCAGTGAAGTAATTCCTATTGTGGATAGAAAATTAGCATTAGGAACTTGGCAATCTGTATTATTTTTTGAATTAGATGGGCCGCGTCAACGAACTGTATCTGTGCAGATTTCCGGCGAGTGAAATCAAGGTTTTAATAAAGATAAGAGGGCTTGTATAGAGTGCGATCGCTCAAAACAAATCTTAGGTAATCTTTCTAAAAATCTTTTAAAATAATGGTTATCGTATTTGCATATAAAATTTATGAATATTGCTCAAGCTAAACGCTTCACGCTAGAGGAATACCACCGATTCACGGAATTGGGCTTTTTTCATGAAGATGATCATATTGAATTAATCAATGGGGAAATTATTCAAATGGTAGCAAAGGGTACTGCTCATTCCACCTGCCTACGCAACTTACTACGAGAATTACCCAAATTAGTAGGAGACAGAGCTACCCTACAATGTCAAGATCCAATTTCTATCCCACCTAATAGTGAACCCGAACCAGACTTTGCCATTTTGCATAACCGAGATGATAATTATCTGTTGGCTCATCCTAGCCCTGCTGATGTTTTGTTAGTAATGGAAGTTGCAGACTCTTCATTAAGTTATGACCAAGATGTAAAAATTCCTCTTTACGCTCAAGCTGGGATTTTTGATTATTGGATATTTAATTTGTTCGATAATTATTTAGAATGTTACAGCGAACCTTATCAAGATAATCACGGTAAATATGGTTATTTAAACAAGCGCATTGTTTTACCTAATCAAGTAGTAGCGTTGCCTTGTTTCTCTGATTTGTCTCTCAATTTAAATAAAGTATTTCCGCTAAGACCAAATTCTTAAAGTATATTGAGCGCCTGTTCAGGTTTGTGATTTTTTACAAAAGACTATCTTGACATCCAGTATTGATTGTGCAAATCTATACTTAAGACAGCAAAATAAATGTACTCTAAAGCTCTAGTTGTTGATATTGTCTCAGGAGAGATAACTTACGGTTGTTTGTAAAGCTTTGAGTCATCTTTTTGCTTGAGTAATTAGCCAAATATCTCGTCCAACACACAGATTAGCCTGTGAATAATAAGACAAAATATTTGCCTGAATATTCAGGGAGAAAGATGAAGCAAAACTTAGTAAGCAGCCACTGACTTGTACCTCTTGAGATAGAACCAAAGAAAGCGATAGTAAGAGCCATTGTGTGAGCGAAAACTTTTTGAGTTTCAATCACTTACCCCAGGTGATGCTACTTCTAGAGGTGTGGTTTTTTGATGCTGTCCAGTACACCACAAATACTGGAGAAAGTAGAATGCTTGCTCATTCACAATCCAAAAAACAAAACAGCTATAGAAAAAGCTCTGTTGCTGTTCTTTGTGATATTCAAAATGTTCTAAGAATTAAGGACACAGCCAACTTCTTACTAGATTTTGCAAAATTGCAGGGAAGAGTAGATTATAAAAAATTCTACTACAACTCACATTATCCTAGTCAAGTTTCTATCAAAGACATACTAGAGACACTAGATTTTGAAAGTGTTGATGTTACAGATCCTTCTTTGAATAGCGCAGATCATCGTTTGGTGGCTGACTGTGTTAAGCTTTTTGCTCCACAACACTCACCTATCCCCAAAATAATTATTCTTGTATCAGGAGATTGGGATTATGCTGGTTTAATTACAATTCTCCAAGCTATGGATAAAAAGGTGATAGTTTTTGCTCAAAAAGGTAGTGCTAGTGCAAAACTAATGAACCTCGTTGGTAAGAATAATTTCTACTTTTTGGATGAACTACCTGAGTTAATAAAAAATATAACTCAAATTTATGTTCCTGCTATTAAGTAGGACAAAAAATGATTTATGAGATAGATATTACTTGCGCTATATCTATCTTGTAAGGGTTAGGTTTACTCCCTCAATCTAACTTCAGTTACAAACAATTATTATTCCCAACTAGACAAGTCTAATGCACAAAATTCTAACATTTCGGAATGAAAAACTTTTACGTCGGGCGCTGACTCACCGTTCTTATGTTCATGAAAATCCCGGTGAAGGAGAACATAATGAACGCTTGGAATTTCTTGGCGATGCTATCCTCAACTTTTTAAGTGGTGAATATCTTTATCATCACCACTCAGAAAAGGGAGAAGATGAATTAACACGCCGACGTTCTGCTTTAGTAGATGAAAAGCAACTAGCCAAATTTGCTGAAGAAGTTGGTATAGATTTGAGAATGCGGTTAGGAAGAGGAGCAATTTTAGATGGTGGTTTTCAAAATCCTAATTTGCAGAGTAGCACTTTTGAGGCTGTTGTTGGTGCTTATTATTTAGATAATAATTGTGATATTGAAGCAGTACGGGCTATTGTTGAACCATTGTTTGATTCTGTCCCTGAACAAATTGTTATATCTCGCTCGAATGTCGATTCAAAGAATCGGTTTCAAGAGTGGGTACAACGTAATGTGACTACAAATCCTCCTGAATACATTACAAAGCAGGTTGGGGGTTTATCGCACGCACCAGTGTTTACAGCTAAAGTATTCGTGAATGCAAAAGAGTACGGTGAAGGAAAGGGACGTAACAAAAAAGATGCAGAAAAAGCTGCTGCTGAAAATGCACTGGCTAAGTTGAAACAAGAAGGTATGTTGTAGAGATTAATATAACTTCTAAGTGTGTGGTGAGGTTAGCCTCGGTTGTGGTTTATTGCTTTTAGGTTGTAGTTTCATCCATTGAAAAGACACAAGGTTTAATAACAAACCGATGAGTAATAAAATCACCATCAAGGTTATCTGATACCACATAATTGGCTGCACAAATAAATCTGCCACAAGATGAAGCAAGTTCATCACGCTATAAAACACAGTCAATGCAAAATGCAAGACGCGGTAGCGTTTAGATTCAGTAAAAGAAGTAGCAATTATCGCCAATATTGGTAGTGTGAAAAATCCCAACATTAACCATAGAATTACAGAAATATCGCGGATTTGTGAGGCATGTTGCGATTCTGCTACTGATAAACCGTGAAATAATGGCATTAATCCTAATTGTGTATGAAACAATGTCCCTAGGAGAAATGTTGTCCAAAGTGCAATTATTCGTTCTCTGTAATTAACCATCATCAAGCCTCACAAGTTCCTGTTATGATTGCCCAGTTTTTAATTTAGGCAAACAATCTGAGGAACTTGTGAAGGATGTAATTAGTTCTATCAGGTATTTATTTCTAAGGGGAAAGTTACAGTAAATGTAGAACCAACGCCTAGCTGAGATGCTAAATTGATTTCGCCTTGGAGTAATTTGACTAACCGAGAAACGATCGCCAGTCCTAATCCTGTACTATCAGGTAGGTAAGTGCGATCGCTTTTGTTTACACGATAATAAGGTTCAAATATCCGCGCTTGGTTTTCTGGCGCAATCCCAATTCCTGTGTCAGCAACCATAAATGACCAGTTGTTTTCGTCTAAAATTTGACATACTATTCTCACAAAGCCTGACTCTGTATAGCGAATCCCATTACTGACAAGATTGGTAATAATTTGTTGCAATTGAAACTCATCAGTTAGAACTTTTTGGGGACAGCGATCGCAATCTACAATAATTTGTAAATCTTTCTCTTCTGCTAAAGGTTCTAACATTTCACACACGTTAATTACCAATTCTTGTACATTGGTGGGTGCGACTTGCAATTGTACCTTACCCGCATCATATCTTGATAACTCTAATACATCATTAATTAAGCGGAGTAAGTGTCTCCCATTACGTAATACACGCTCAATATGTTCTAAATTAGTATAAGTATCTTTAATATCAGAATTGCGTTTTTGTTGTCGTAAAAATAAATCTGAGTAGCCAATAATGGATGTTAAAGGATGTTTTAGTTCGTGGGCGAGTTGCGAAAAAGTATCTTGATTGGCATTAATTAACCGTGTAAGTTCTTCATTATGCAGAGTTAATGATAAATACAGATGCCTTAATTCTCGCAAACGCTCATCAACATAACTTTTAAAACATCGAGCGATCGCTTCATCTATTACCGCATCAATTAAACGCATATAACGCACAATTTCCGCAGGTGTTCCTTGTAATAAATCTGCCTCTAAAGTATCAAATATTACTATTCGTAACAGACGATATTCTCTCGCAATTTCTGTCGGATCAAACCCCTGTTCCGCCCGGAGTAATCCGTGCTGCCAACTGGCTGTAAGTATAGACTTGATGTCACTAACCTGAGATTCTGCAAGTACACTAATCATTGCTTGAAAAATATCAGGAATATGATTCTTAATCGCTGTGTAAGACAAGTCATCAGCACTTTCAATCTGCCTATCTTGACGGACTGCTGCTATCCATTTCTCGATGATACTGTGAGTATTTTCAGCCAGTATGACACTAAAATCCATTACGTTAAATTTTGTATAGATTTAGTTAAGTAATTTTGATCTACAACTAGTTTATCGAGAACAGTGTTTTTTTGGTCAAAATTAACGGAATAATTCAACTACATCAGGGAAGAGATTACGTAATTATAGAGATAGATTTTACCTATTTGTCTTGAGTTTTTGATAAATCGGATAATCAGTCCTAATGAGTCAAAGGTATAGATGCGTCACACATCATTACTCACCCAAAGGTTCATCAAATTAGGCTAAATCAACGAATAGAATCTATCCCCAGAAGTTGTTTTTACTGGACAGCAATGTTATATTTCGCTATATTGTTGACAATTCGAGTAAGTCAGCCTAATTCAGCGCGTCAAATTACGCAACGCTGAAGCGGAGGAACCAAATTTTGGGGCGTATCTTAAGTAGAAGTGAAAAGTAAAAAGTTAGTGATAATCTAACTCAGCACTCATTACTCAGCACTCTAGAAAGAAGGGCATCTCTCAGCCCTAGCCCGTCAGCTAACTTCGTAGGCATTGAGAGGAGACTGAAGAGATAGCATTTTTATAATGTGTTGATCTCATCAGTGTCCAAGGCTGGTACTGCTCAAATTTTTGTACCTGTACTGAAACCTGCTGAGGTTAAAAATGATATTGCAATTAAATGTAGCAGCGATTTTAGCGATCGCGGGAAAAGCTGTATGGCAGAAAACAAAGCCTGTAATCATTAAGGATGTCGTCTTTCTACCCATCCTAGGTTTTTTAGGAATTATCTTATTGTGGTGGGCGGTTGCCTTGGCTAACCATGAATTGATGCCCACACCACCAGAGGCTTTAATTGCCAATTTAGACTATATTTTAAATCCCTTTTATCAACGTGGGCCAGGTAACTTAGGCATTGGCTGGTTATTAATTGCCAGTCTGCGCCGCGTGTTGATTGGTTTTTTGTTAGGTGCAGTCGTGGCCATTCCTTTGGGATTTCTGATTGGAATGTCTAGGCCTGCAATGTTAGCCCTTAATCCTATTATTCAGATATTTAAACCTGTTTCACCCTTGGCTTGGCTGCCAATTGCCTTAGCTATCTTTAACTTGGCAGATCCCTCAGCCATTTTTGTAATTTTCATTACCTCCCTATGGCCGACAATTATCAACACAGCCCTGGGAGTTGCCAGCGTCCCTAAAGATTATTTAGATGTAGCACGGGTGTTAGAAATGCCGCGCTGGCGGAGAATTACCAAAATTATTTGGCCTGCCAGTTTACCTTATATCTTCACAGGCTTGCGAATTAGTTTAGGCATTGCTTGGTTAGTTATCGTCGCTGTAGAAATGCTGACAGGCGGTATCGGTATCGGCTTCTTTGTTTGGGATGAATGGAGTCGGTTGAATCTGAGTTCAGTGTTCCTTGCAGTATTTGTTATTGGTTTAACTGGACTAATTCTCGATTTCGCTGTTGGTAAACTCCAAGAATTTGTAACTCATCGCCCAACAACAGTTAAATAACAGAATACAGCAGCAATCACTACATAAAGTAAGGATGTTCAAAACCCCTCTCCAAACCTCTCCCCCACGGTGGGAGAGGCTTTGAAAACCTGATTCTTTCTATAAACTACAAATATTTTTTGCCCCTCTCCGCATCGGAGAGGGGTTGGGGAGAGGTTTATCCAACTGACGTTAATTTACCTCTGCGTGAGCCAATATAAAACAACAACAATGACTGACAATAATTGGACTAGAAGAGAATTTCTCTTAGGAATTGGCACAACAACAGCCGGAATTGCCCTATCTTCCTGTGGAATTTCAGGAGATAGATCTGCATCAGGACTGACAGAAGAAGCTTTAGCCGTCAAACCCGTAGTCAGGCCTCAAGACCTAGAAAAACCGGATATTACTGTTGGTTACGTTCCTGTTAATGATTGTGCGCCATTTGCGATCGCCTGGAAAAAAGGTTTCTTTCGCAAGTATGGTTTAAACGTCAAACTCAACCGCGAAGCAAGTTGGGCAACTTCTCGCGATGGTCTAATTTTTGGTCGTTTAGATGCTGCGCCCGTTGTATCTGGGGCTGTCACTAACGCCAGAATTGGGGCGGAAGGCGCACGCCACGCACCCTTGTGTGCAGCTATGACCATTCACCGCCACGGTAACGCCATGACCATGAATAAAGCTATGTGGGATTTTGGCTTGCGTCCTTGGTACGAATATCAACAACAATATGGTGATGGTGCATTAGAGGCCTTTGGCAAAGATTTTCGCGCCTATTTTGACAAGCAATCAGCCGAAAATAAAGTTTGGGCAGTAGTCCTGAGTTCCGCGATTTACGAATACTTCGTGCGGTATATATCTGCGGCGGCTGGTGTTGACCCTCTCAAAGAGTTTCGCGTCATTATCGTCCCACCTCCCCAGATGGTGACAAACGTGCGAATTGGGGCAATGCAAGCTTATATGGTAGCCGAACCTTGGAACACCAGAGCAATTGCAGGTAACGAAGGTGTTGGTTTTACCTTCGCCCAAGGTAAGGAAGTCTGGCTAGGACATCCCGATAGATTATTAGGCGTGATGGAATTCTTCATCGATAAATATCCTAAAACCTATCGTTCTCTGGTAAAGGCGATGATTGAAGCTTGTCAATATTGTAGTAAACCAGAAAATCGCCAAGAAGTCGCCGAACTACTTACCAACCGTTCCTTTACTGGTGCTAGACCAAAAAACAAGAATGCCCCAATTACCAAATTTACAGCCCCAGGCATTTTAGGAAGTTACAACTATGGCGGGTTTGATGGCAAAGACCGTACCATTCAAGCTGCTGATACTACCATCTTTTACGATATTCCCGATAACTTGCCCAAACAGCCAAACGAACACTCAACATTTATGTGGCAGTCGAGAAGTATTTGGTTAATGACTCAAGCCGCCCGGTGGGGACAAATCAAGGAATTTCCTAAAGATGCCGAGGAATTAGCCGAAAAAGGATGGAGAACAGATTTATATCGAGAAATAGCCTCAGAAATGGGTATTGAATGCCCTAAAGACGATTACAAAGTTGAAGCAGCAGAAGTATTTATTGACAAAAAACGCTTCGACCCTAGTGACCCGGTAGGCTATCTCAACAGTTTTGAAATTCGGGCTAAATCTCCGGTGCGTTTTTTTATGTCTTAGGTATTAATTCTCAATATTGACTAACAAATAGTTCAAATTTTAGCGGAGCCTTTGATGATGAAATATACACCCACTTCAATCGATACTGAACAGCAAGTTATGTCTCATAATAACTTCTTAGAAATTGAAAATTTAGTCAAGTCTTATCCGACACCAGATAAAAGTAATTTTGTGGTTCTGGATGGTGTCAATCTCAGCATTGGTGAAGATGAATTTATTTCCGTAATTGGTCATTCTGGTTGTGGTAAATCAACTTTATTAAAAATTGTTGCTGGCTTAGAAACAGCAACTTCTGGGTCAGTGCGACTAGATGGAAAGGAAATCCGCAAGCCAGGCGCAGAAAGGATGATGGTCTTTCAAAATTATTCTTTATTACCTTGGTTAACCGTCAGAGAAAACATCCGTTTAGCCGTAGATGAAGTGTTAAAAAATGCAAATCGTGCCGAAAAAATTAGCATTGTTAACGAACACTTGGCAATGGTAAACTTAACCCCGGCAGCAGATAAGTATCCTGATGAAATCTCTGGAGGGATGAAACAACGAGTAGGCATTGCAAGAGCTTTAGCAATTCGTCCAAAAATGTTGCTGATGGATGAACCTTTTGGAGCCTTAGATGCCTTAACTAGAGGTAAATTACAACGACAAGTATTAGATATTTGGGAAAACAATCGCCAAGCCGTAATGATGATTACTCACGATGTTGATGAAGCTATTTATATGAGCGATCGCATCGTCTTAATGACTAATGGCCCAGCCGCTAATATCGGGGAAATCTTAGAAGTACCTTTCGATCATCCACGCGATAGAGCCGCTATGCGTAATTCCCAAGAATATTTTGAATTGCGTAATTATGCCTTGAATTTCCTTGATAGATATTTCACCCAAAATGAGTAAATTAGTTTATTATTTCTTTTAGCGGGTCGCCTAATTCAAATCCATCAACAATCATGATTTGAAACGGAGGAACCAAATATATGGGGCTAATCTTTCAGAAAGACACCTTCCAGTCTTAGCCCGTCAGCTAACTCCGTCGGTAATGGAAGGAACTCCCAAAAATTTGGCTGTAATAGCAGTTGTTATTGGGGTTTCTTTAAAGAAAGGATCAAAAATGAATCTTGAAGGATCAAGTCTCAAGGATGAAATTTCTACTATAAATTTCATACTTCACACTTCATACTTCATACTTCATTCACCCTGCTTCTCATTCATCATTTATTTTCTTTAGGAGAAGTGAAACTGTGAACATTAAGCCAATGTTAGTACGCCTCCAAAGCGCCATAGGTAGAAATGATTTAGTTGAGCAAATGGTATTAATACCAGAGCCAAAAAGACGTTCTTTTACAAATTATCAAACAGAACCATCAGTCAACTTAATTGTTGCTTACAACGCTTCACCGAATAGTCATACCGCACTAGATATCGCTTTTTGGATTGCTCATCAAACGCGTTTAGCTACAAATCAGCAAGTTACAGTCCAAGCAGTTTATGTAGTAGAAGAAAACCAAAATGATAAGTATTTGGATAAAGTAAATTGGGCAAATTATTTAACACCATGCGAATGTGGAGTAAGTGATGTATACCAATCGACAACATCCGTATTAACTCAACCAAAACTTAAAGGCATCACCCAACATCTACAAGCACAAATTGTAGCTCCTCTAGAAGAAGCAGACAGAATTCTTTGGCAAGCCCGAAGTTTAGCTGAAGAATGGCAAGGTTCTTTTAAATCGCATTTGCGGTTTGGTGATGTTGCTACAGAACTGACAAAAGTTGTGGAATTAGAAGCAGCTAATGTTCTATTTCTAGGGTGTAGATCCATTAATCATGCAATTATTCAGACCCTAGGTTTTAATTTTCCTTGTGCTATTTTAGGCATACCCAATGGCATTGATGAATAACTGCTGTCGCAAATAGCAGTTATTTTTTAGAGGATATCTGAGAAGTATTAAATATTTAACCTGATCCCCCTATCCCTCCTAAAAGAAGAGGGATAGCCAAATCTTAATTACAAAACCAAAAATTTTCTAGATATCCTTTTAGTTAAATAAGGCTTATAAAAAGTCACCTATACTTTAGGTGGCTTTTTATGTAGTATGCAATTAAGCACAAATCAAGAGGGACAACGTGGAAAACTTGCAAGCTCTCCTGAGCATTTTCACATTTTTGGGTGTAATTATCCTAGTTATGACGGAATGGATACATCTGACTATTGCGGCTTTATTGGGAGCATTGTTACTAGTTTTCACCAACGTTATGACATTAAAAGAAGCCGTGGGTTACATCGGCAATAGTCATGGAACATTAGGCTTATTCTTTGGTGTTATGGTGCTTGTGCGGGCATTTGAACCGACAAAAATATTTGATTATTTAGCCACTCAAATTGTCATTTTAGCTAAAGGCAACGGCAAACGACTGTTACTAAGTATTGTGGGGATTGTCACCCCTATTTGTGCAGTGTTACCCAATGCCACAACAGTTATGTTATTAGCGCCGCTTATTCCCCCAATGGCGCAAGAAATAGGTATTAATTTTGTACCATTATTAATATTAATGGTCTTTATAGCTAATAGTGCTGGTCTCTTAACTTTAGTGGGTGATCCTGCTACTTTTATTGTGGGAGATGCCATTAATATTAGTTTTACAAGTTACCTCTGGCAATTAAGTTTAGGCGGAGTCCTTGCAGTTATTACAGTCGTCGCCACACTACCATTTTTATTTCGGAAAATTTGGCATACCAAACTTGATAACCTTGAAGAATTGCCTCATACCCAAATTAATCATCCACGGGTTGTCGCTGTGGGGGCAGTTATCATTGCGTTCGTATTAGTATTTTTTGTGATTGGTGAATCTTTACCAGTTCCAATTTCCCCTGCGGCCGTGGCTTTATTAGGTGCGGCTTTGGCTTTGTTACTATCTCATCATACTCGCATTGATACCGTTAATAACATTTTGCGGGATGTAGATTGGAGTACATTAATATTTTTTATGAGTATTTTTGTATTGATTGGAGGGTTAGAAAAAACAGGGGTAATTAATAGCTTATCAGGGTTTTTGGCAATTTTTTTAGGGAAAAATATTGTTCTCGGTTCCCTCTTTTTATTATTTTTTGTCGGGATATTATCTAGTGTCGTGCCGAATATTCCCTTAGTGGTGGCGATGGTTCCTTTAATTAAACAATATCTTGTGACTGTAGGATTAGCACCAGCAGAAGTTTTAGCACAAGACTTTCAAGGGCAATTTCCGGCTGAAGTTTTACCTTTGTTTTACGCCATGATGTTTGGGGCAACCTTGGGAGGTAACGGTACACTTGTCGGAGCTTCTTCTAATATAGTTGCCGCGGGGATTTCTGAACAGCATGGTCGTCGCATTTCATTTAAAACTTTTCTGCACTACGGTATTCCTGTAATGTTTTTGCAACTGGTAACTTCTGGATTATATGTGTTAGTGCGGTTTCTTATTTAAAATAAAAGTAAATTTATTATATTTATTCCTTAAGGAAGGTTATTTTTGTTGAATGTATTGAAAAATACTTAAGTATATGGTTTTGCATAAGCACTAAATGTAGCATCATAAGTATAAGAACAAAACCAAATTCAGCTTCAAGAAGGATCAAACTTATGAACCCGCCTGAAGAATATATCAATCAAAATACTGTAGAACCAGGGCAAGGGGGGTCAAATTCAGTCAACAATAAGCTGCAATTTAGTACTAATGGGATTGGTGAAACTAACAGCTTAGATAAAGTCAGAGATATTCTTTTTGGTAGCCAGATACGCGACGTTGACAAAAGATTTGCCCGTTTGGAAGACCGTTTAGTTTCTGAACTGGTGAATATGCGAGATGAGACGCGTAAACGTTTAGATGCGTTAGAAAGTTATGTGAGACAAGAGGTTGATTCTTTAACAGAACAGGTTAAAAAAGAGCAGCTAGAACGCGATGGGATGATGCGATCGCACTCTGAAGAACAAAAAAATATTAACCTATCTTTAGAAAATAAAATTGCTCAAGTTGACGAACAAACCTCTAACCGTCAACGAGAATTGCGTGAACAGATATTGACCCAATCGAAAAATTTACAAGATGACCTTCAGCAAAAGTATGAAGAAATTATAACGGTGCTGACACGAGAAACCCAAGAACTCCAAAAAGAGAAAACAGACCGTTCTAAGCTGGCAGCGTTATTCACAGAATTAGCAATTCGGTTGAATACAGACAATAAATTCTGAATTCCACATATTTTTCAGTGTATAGAGCATCAAGCTCATATTCTCGCATTATTCCTGAATAATAGTGCTTTATTCGGTTCCCTATCAAAGATTATTAATTTAGTACAACAACTACGCTAGAGACATTGTAAGTTAATTGTCTTGTTAGTTGATTTAATAGAATGCAACTGCATGTTAATTGTAAATTAAGGGATTTGGGTAATGAATAACTATCCCCCGAATCGAGTACCTCTAGAAGCTACAAGCCGTAATGGGGAATCTTCTAACTTAGATTCGCTCAATCAAGATGAACTGAATGTACTTCGTAGTGTCCTTCTTGGTGTTGAACCAAGTCAACTGAATAAACTCTACGAACGATTAAATAATCCCCAAATTCTACCAGAAGATATCAGTCATTTGCTTCCCGAAGCTGTAGTTTTGCGTTCCAAGCAAGATAAACAACTAGTAGAAGCAATGGTTTCAACTGTGGAAGAAGCAATTCAAGCTTCTGTCACCCAAGACGAAAATGTACTTTCAGAAGCATTTTTTCCCATAATCGGCCCAGCGGCGCGAAAAGCGATCGCTACATCTTTAGATGAGATGATGCAATCGCTCAATCAAGCTCTAGAACATAGTTTGTCCCTACAAAGTGTAAAGTGGAGGTTAGAAGCACAACGTACAGGAAAATCATTTGCGGAAATTGTCCTGCTGCGAACTTTAATTTACCGCGTTGAACAAATATTTCTGATTCACAAACAAACAGGATTATTGCTTCACCATGTAATGTTCCAGCAATTAGCTGTTCAAGATCCTGATTTAGTAGCGGCGATGTTGACAGCAATTCAAGATTTTGTCAAAGATTCTTTTGGTGTCCAGCAAGAAGATACATTACGTAGTTTGCGATTTGGCGAACTGACAATTTGGATTGAAGCAGGGCCACAAGCAATCGTCGCTGGGATTGTTCGTGGTAAACCACCGCAAGAATTACGCGCAGTTTTTCAAGCAGCTATTGAAAAAATTCATCTCAAACTAGGTACAGAACTGCATAGCTTTGGGGGAGAAACAGAACCATTTCAAGCTAGTGAACCTTATTTAGAAAGTTGTTTAGCCATTCAGTATAAAACTGCTTCAAAGCAAAATTATACTTATGCCTGGGCTTTTTTAGGTTTAATGGCGATCGCAGCTGGAACTTGGGGGTTTTTTACTCTCAGAGAAAATATCCGTTGGCAAACTTATCTCCATAAACTCAACTCTCAGCCAGGAATTGTAGTGGTGAATACGCGCTATTACAACGGGAAGCATTTTATTTCAGGAATGCGTGATCCGTTGGCTGTAGATCCCAACACATTAATACAACCTACAAATCTCAATCCTGACAAAGTAATTAGTAAGTGGCAATCTTACCTATCTTTGGAACCACAACTAATAGCTAAAAGAACAGCCAAACTACTACAACCACCAAAAACTGTAGTGCTAGAAGTTGATCATAATGGCATTCTTTCTGCCACTGGCTATGCAACACACAACTGGATTTTGGAATCTCAGAAACTATGGCGTTTTGTACCAGGAGTGACACAATTTCAAACTAAAAATCTTATATCCACTGAACTGAGAGAATTAGAGTCAGCTAAAAAGAAAATTGACGCAACAGTACTTTTATTTGAAGAAGGAAAAGATAATTTTATTCCCGGAGAAACTAACAAGCTACCAGATTTACGCAACGTTATACAAAAGCTTTTCAATACAGCCAACTCTATAGACAAAGATGTGCAGATTCAAATTAGAGGACACACTGATACTACGGGAACAGAACGACAAAATTTGTTTCTCAGTCAAGCCCGTGCGAATAAAATCTTAGCTTATTTCAATTCTCCAGGAATTAACATCAATAAATTTAAACTTGTGGCTGTAGGTTCTAAACTACCTTACCAGAGCGAAGTTAATTTAGATGCTAAACGGCTAAATCGCCGAGTATCTTTTCAAGTCTTAATAATTGACAAAACTAAATAAATATGATTCAGAAAAAAGTTTGTATGGTAGGTGCATTTGCTACAGGTAAAACAAGTTTAGTCTCCAGGTTTATCTACAGTATTTTTTCGGAAAAATATTATACTACCGTAGGTGTCAAAATTGACAAAAAGACTCTGGATTTTCAGGGGAATAATGTCAATTTAATCCTTTGGGATCTTTATGGTGAAGACGAGTTTCAAAAAGTTAGGATGTCATATCTCAGAGGTTCATCTGGTTATATATTAGTTGTAGATGGCACTCGGCGCAATACTCTGGATAAAGCTTTTGAGCTACAAACTAAAGTAGAAGAAAGTATTGGTAAAGTCCCTTTTATTTTGGTATTTAACAAGTGGGATATGACCAATGAATGGGAAATCGAAGCTCATGAACTAGATGTCATTATCCAACAAGGTTGGACTGTGATTAATACTAGTGCTAAAACTGGGCAGGGTGTAGAAGAAGTTTTTCAAACTCTTACTAATAAAATCTTAAATGGATAAATGGTAGATATTCCCCATGCTGTGATTTTATATCTGCTCAACTTTATTATAGAAGAGCGATCGCTTGCCTATTTATTAGTCAAAAAAGATGGTTGTCTAGTAGCCTGGGGTGGAAAACTATCTGAGTATGGCATTATGAATCTTAGTCCAGGAATATCTATATGCCAGCAAGTTTTTTTCCTAGAAGGTTTACTACCTTTAGATGATACTCCTATCTTTTTACCCTTGGTTAAAATGGATGTTGGTATCTGTGCAGACATCCATATTTTTCCCTCAGAGGAAGGTGATTGGATATTATTATTAAATAGTATTTTAGATGAAAAACATCTCTCTGCTATGCAACAAGAAGCAAATCGTTCCAACTTATTACAAGAAAAATCTGATAAATTACTCAATCAACCACCTAAAGAATAAATAATTAAATTCTATATATTTATGTTATGAATAAAACTATATTGTCTGACTTATTTTTAGCTTTAAATATTTTAGTTTTAGAAAAAATTGATATTGGATTATTTAGAGTTACCGCTCAACCACCTAATTGGTTGAGGCGTTTTTGTAGCCAGGAATTAAAATTTGGTATGAATATGTTAATTCCCCAAGAGGAATTTGCTTTTTTAGAAAATTTTTTGTTTGATGCCGAAGATTTTTGGTATAGCAATAGCATTGGCAAGCTAAGTTCTGGTATCTGGAGTCAAAAAAATTTAAACGGTTATGAAGAACAACTAGAAGCTTATGCTTTGTGTGTCAATGAAAGTAAAATTTTGTTAATTGAATTAGCCCAAGATAAATTTAAATACAAGCAACACTTAATCCAAGCAGGGAGAGAACAACAATTAAATTATCAGCAATTATTAAAAGAGAATCAAAAAAAAGAAGTATTAATTAATTGCATTATCCATGATATAGCAGGGCAACTAAATGCAATTAACTGCTGTTTAGCATTGCTAGAATTTGAAAATTTAACAGATAGAGGCAAAGAACATTTAGAAATTGCCCGCAAGCAATCTATTAAGCAAGAAATGTTAATTAGAAATATTTTAGATGCTTTTTCGGCTGAGGTGCGATCGCTAGAAAGTTTTATTGTAGATACTCATACTTCTCCAGATATTTTAGTGGCTATACAAGAAGTCATAGAGCTATTCCAAGCTACTTTTGCTCTGACTAATCAGCGGTTAAATCTTGCTGCTGAAGTTGATATCACAGCAGATTGGAAAGTTGTTGGTGAACAATCGCGTTTAGATCGGGTCATTACAAATCTAATGGAAAATGCTTATCGCCACAGTCCAGAAAATTCTACTGTCACTATAGGTTTACAAGCAGAAGCAGAATATATTCTGTTCACTATCGATGATGAAGGTGAAGGTGTACCACCAGAAATGGTAGATAATTTATTTCAAAAATTTTCCCAAGGTCAAAATCGTTCAGGTAGAGGCGGTATTGGTCTTTATTTTTGCCGTATGACGATTGAGCATTGGGGCGGAAGTATAGGTTATTCAGCACGTCAAGAAGGCGGTTCCAGATTTTGGTTCCGCCTTCCCAAGGCTGGGGGTATAGGGATATAGGGGTGTAAGGGTGTAGGTCAGTAAAACTCTTACCCTCATTTACTGTTCCCTAAACTTAATAACCAATCAGATGTAATACATCACGCAGAACACTATAACCGGCTAAATCCCACAGCAAATAAGCGACAAAACCAATCGCCGCTAAACGACCATTCCATAATTCCGCTTGGGGAGTCCAGCCAAACAGAAATTCATTGCGATCGCGGCCGTTATAAGCATTAGCAATCACTGGTAAATCAGCAGATGAACGAGTTTCACGAGTTTCCATGATTTTTCTCCAAAAATAAACTAGTTTTTCTGACTTTTTTCTTTAGTAACCAATGAGGTGAAATACGTCCCGCAGGACGCTATAACCGGCTAAATCCCACAATAAATAAGCCACAAA
>NZ_DF978441.1:0-101346 GCF_002897135.1 Nostoc cycadae WK-1
ACCTGTAAATTTTTCCACCGACTTACTTAATATGGGAACTCCCCGCACAGCAAAAAATCGATAGCTACCATCAGCCACTCGCACACGATGTTCCAGCTTATAAGGACTTTTCCATTCCTTAGCCTGATTCCATAAAAACTGAGAAAAATCCCGGTCTTCAGGATGAATTGCATTCAGCCATCCCCATTTTTCAATTTCTTCCTGACTTTGCCCGGTTAAAGTTACCCAAGAAGAATATTCTTTGGGAAATCCCCTTGCATCAGCTAACCAAACTGCTTGAGATGTCGCAATTACCAATGAACGATAGCGTTTTTCACTGTTTTCTAAAGCCAGTTCTGCTAATTTGCGGCGCGTGATGTCTTGAAAGAAAATTGATAACCCTTCTCGACTGGGATAAATTCGATTTTCAAACCAACGCTTCCACGGTGGATAATACTCTTCCATCTCAATTACCTTCTGTTCTGCCACAGCTTGGTAATAAGCATAATAAAACTTTTGTCCTACACCTTCGGGGAACTCTTCCCAGATATTTTTACCAATCAAGTCTTCAGGACGACGATTGAAAATTTGTCCTGCCCTTTGGTTAACGTAGGTATAACACCAATTCACATCTAAAGCGACAAAAGCATCAGTGACAGTTTCTAGAATATTTACTAGTTTTGCTTTTGCTGCTTGCTGTTCTAAAAGAATAGCTTCTGCTGACAAAACTTTATTAATCCGAATTTGCTCTTGCAGTAGCAAATAAACCACTACTATCAAAAAAAAACTCAAGCCATATCCTAACGCTACTACAAAAATAATTTGACTAAAACTATCATCTGTATTGGCTATCCGCTGCTGTAATAAAGTTTTTTCTTCACTTTCCATTGCTTGAGTGAGATTTTTAAGTTGTGCGTCTATATTAAAAGCCATATTAGTTTGATCAATTTCCACGGCTTTTGACAAACCTTGTTTCTCAAAAATATCAATGGATTTCTGTAATAAATCAAATTTATATATGAGTCTGGTTTCCAGTTGCTGAATCTGGGCTTGTTGCTTAGAGTTGTCCCTAGTTAAATTCCTGATTAATTGAATTTGTTGAGTTACCTTTTGCTTTTCCTGCTCATAAACTATTTTATAAACTGCCTTTTTTGTAAAAATGTAATTACTACGGGCATTTTCTACATTACTCAAACCAAGATGCAGATGATCTAAGGCTTCTATAACTTGATGAGTATGAATTACCCATTGCTTTTCTTGTGTTAACCTCTGGAAGCTGGTAAAAGATGTTATCCCCACCCCACACAGCAGTAGTAATGCTACACCAAAACCACCTGCAACAAACTTTTCCGAAGGTTTATTCATAAGCAACTCGCAGAAGTTCAGTTGAGAACTAAATAATATATATTCTTAATAGTTAAACAGCAAAAGATATCAATCAGATGATACTTCCACTAAATGGAAAAAAACTCAAACTTTTGCTTATATTTAATATTTATTAATAGCTAAATCTCGAATTAATTAGATTATCAAAATTTATCAAAAGCAATAATTTACAAAAGCTATGCCAATTCTTGGATGACATAGTATTTTAAATAATCAATATATGCCTATTGATAGATGACAGAATTAGTTATCAATATTTTTTTAATTATTTATCATTACAAATTAGTCTCAACTATGTAGGATAGAACTTACGCAACGCCGATATTGTCATTGCGACCGGAACGAAGTGTAGGGAAGTAATCTCAGCGTCAGGGGAGATTACTTCCCTGTCGCTCGTAATGACGGAGTTACTCTATTTTTTCGTAAGTCCTGCTATAAAAATTGAGTGGGTAATCATGCTTTTGCTGGCATCACCCACTCAATTTTTACTGACTAAAAATCGTTAAATAATTTTTACCAAATTATTTAGGCTCTACACATCTGAATAAAATTAACGTGATTCAGTACCTTGATTAGGGCTACCTGCTACATCATCTTCTCCAGGTGCTTCTGGTGTAGCTGTCTTTCTCGCATCAGACTGAGAAGCATCTCCAGTTTTGCGAATATCTTCTTGTAAAGGGGTTTGATAGCCACCAGAAGCTGTAGGGGTGGTATCTTGATTGTTAGAAGATTTTTGTTTTTGTTCTTCAGCCATAACTATAAACTCCTACGTTTTATTCTTGGCTTTATTGTAGAGATATGAAGAATGTAAAGTTATCTATCTAAAATCTGGTTCTGACTAAATTTTTACTCTCTCGGAAGTACTAGAACAACCGAACTCAGGAGCTAGTCGTCAGAATTTAAACACAAACAGCCCCAGTATACTGAATGTATTCAAACAATTTATCATTACCATCTGGATGTATTTTGCGTCAGGCAACTTCGGCTGATAAGTGGTCAATTCGTTCATTAGTATTTTTAGCTAAACTTGACCCTACCCAATTACGTTGGCAACAGTTCTTTGTTGTTGAATGTGAAGGTAATTTAATTGCTTGTGGACAATTACGTAATTTTGTAGGTGTACAAGAACTAGGTAGTTTAGTTGTTACACCCACTTGGAGAGGACGTGGTTTAGGCAGTTTGCTGACGCAGCATCTCATAAGTCAAGCAACAGAACCACTATATTTAGAATGCTTGGGTGAAAATTTATCACAGTTTTATAGTCGCTTTGGTTTTGTCACAGTTGATTTTGAAAATATTCCGCCATCTCTCAAGCATAAATTTGGTATCTCTCAATTTGCTAAACAACTGTTCAGAGTGCCTATAGTATTTATGAAATATTGCCAGGAGTGGGAAGCAAAAGGTAAAGTTTAATTAATAAACTGAGTTACACGCTGCCAAAGTTGCTCTATCAAATCAGGATCATCTGCATTAAACCACTCAATTTGCGGATATGCTCTAAACCAAGTACGTTGTCGCTTGGCAAATTGCCGTGTATGTAAAACTGTTAATTCTTTAGCTGTATTTAAAGTAATCTCACCAGCCAAATATTGCTTGATTTCCTGATATCCCAAGGTATTTAACAAAGATAAATCAGTACCATATTTTTGACAAAGATATTCAACTTCAGATACTAACCCATCAGCAATCATCTGTTCAGTTCGCTTGTGAATGCGTGCATCTAATTTATCAACATCACAATCTAAGCCAATCTGTAAAATTGGATAATCTGGTGGGTTTTCTCCTTGTTGAACAGAGATAGGAATTCCAGTTATATAAAATACTTCTAATGCGCGTAAAGTCCGCACGAGATCGTGAGGATGAATTTTATTTGCGGCAACAGGATCAACTTGTTGCAACATACCATACAGTTGATTTTGTCCCAGAGATGCTAATTGCGATCGCAATTCATCATCAGGCGCAACTCTGGGAATTTTCATTCCTTGAACTATGGAACGTATATATAAACCAGTTCCACCTACTAATAAAATTGGCTCGACACCCACCGACTCAATCAAAGCTTGTGCCTGCTCTTGATAATCTGCTACCGTCATAGTGTCTGTTGGCTTGCAGATATCTATTAAATAATGTGGCACTAATTTTTGTTCTGCTAACGTTGGTTTAGCTGTGCCAATATTAAACTCACGGTAAACTTGACGGGAATCTGCACTGAAAATCACAGAACCCAATCTTTTAGCTAAACTTAGCCCTAAACCAGACTTACCTGTTGCAGTCGCCCCACAAATAACAATTAATTTGGTCATTGGCTAATGGTCAATTGTCAATGGTCAATTGTCAATAGTTCATCTCCCTAACCCCTTTGTGTTAACATGGTATACTAGTATTTTTGTACTATATTCTCAATAGATGAGAACCGTGTTAACCTCTCAAAGAAGTATTTTTATTGAGGTTTAACAAAATCATCTTTAAAAATACTCTGCGTCCATTAGTGCTGAAAAAAGTGATTTCGGAAAAAATTAGATGATCTATCGGGAAAACTTATGGGGATACATCCCCTAGATAAACTTCTCATAGAATTGCCCTACAGTCGTCACTAAGGCTTTTGTGTTAGAATTTTGGTGTGTTTTTGCTTTTTCAGCCTTTGGGCGATTTCAACCCCACGCATCAGGAGAATTTTCATGACGAGCAGTTACAGTGCCGATCAGATTCAAGTTCTGGAAGGTCTGGAAGCCGTCCGCAAACGACCGGGGATGTACATTGGTTCTACCGGGCCGCGAGGACTCCACCATTTAGTTTATGAGGTGGTAGATAACTCTGTTGATGAAGCATTAGCAGGATACTGCACCCATATAGAAATAGAGATTAATGCAGATGGTTCTGTGAGTGTAACAGATGACGGTCGGGGTATTCCTACCGACACTCACTCGCGGACTGGGAAATCGGCTTTGGAAACCGTAATGACAGTGCTGCACGCTGGTGGTAAATTTGGCGGTGGTGGCTACAAAGTTTCTGGAGGATTACACGGGGTTGGGATTTCTGTAGTTAATGCTTTATCAGAAGTTGTCGAAGTTACAGTTTGGCGGGATAAAAAGGTTCATACCCAACGTTATGAGAGAGGTGTTCCCGTTACTGAACTGGTAGCAAAGCCTTATAAAGAAGCGAGAACCGGGACTTCCGTAACTTTCAAACCAGATACACAAATCTTTACTACTGGGATTGAGTTTGATTACATCACCCTAGCAGGCCGTTTGCGAGAATTGGCTTATCTGAATGCAGGGGTGAAAATTACTTTCACAGACAACCGTTTAGAACTCATCAAAAGCGATACACCCAAGGTTGAAACTTACGAATATCGGGGTGGTATCAAAGAATATATTGCCTACATGAACCGCGATAAGCAGCCGCTACATGAAGAAATTATTTATGTACAAGGCGAACGCAGCAATGTGCAGATAGAAGTTGCGTTGCAGTGGTGTACTGATGCTTATACAGACAACGTGCTGGGTTTTGCAAATAATATCCGCACCGTTGATGGCGGAACCCACTTAGAAGGTTTAAAGGCGGTACTGACTCGGACGTTAAATGCGATCGCCCGCAAACGCAATAAAATCAAAGAAAATGAACCTAACCTCAGCGGTGAACACGTCCGCGAAGGTTTGACAGCAGTAATTTCGGTTAAAGTACCCGATCCTGAATTTGAAGGACAAACCAAAACCAAACTCGGTAATACTGAAGTACGGGGAATCGTTGATTCTCTTGTAGGAGAAGTTTTAACTGAGTACCTGGAATTTCACCCTGGTATCGCTGATTCAATTCTCGATAAAGCTATCCAAGCATTCAAAGCCGCTGAAGCAGCACGTCACGCACGGGAGTTAGTCAGACGCAAATCTGTACTGGAATCCTCTCCTTTACCTGGTAAATTAGCAGATTGTAGTTCCCGCGATCCCAGCGAATCAGAAATTTACATTGTAGAAGGTGACTCAGCAGGTGGTAGCGCTAAACAAGGACGCGATCGCCGCACCCAAGCTATCCTGCCTCTACGTGGTAAAATCCTCAACATCGAAAAAACTGACGATTCCAAAATCTACAAAAATAACGAAATTCAGGCGTTAATTACAGCCTTGGGTTTAGGAGTCAAAGGAGAAGAATTCGACTCTACCCAACTGCGCTATCATCGCATCATCATCATGACTGACGCTGACGTTGATGGAGCGCACATCCGCACATTGCTGTTAACATTCTTCTATAGATATCAGCGATCGCTAATTGAACAAGGATTTATTTATATCGCTTGTCCTCCTTTATATAAGGTAGAACGCGGTAAGAATCATGAGTATTGTTATAGCGACAGAGAACTGCAAGAAGCCATTGCTAAGTTCCCAGCTAACGCTAACTACACCATCCAACGTTTCAAAGGTTTGGGTGAAATGATGCCAGCACAACTCTGGACAACTACAATGAATCCAGAAACCCGCACTCTCAAACAAGTAGAAATTGAAGATGCTGCCGAAGCTGATCGCATTTTCACCATTCTAATGGGCGATCGCGTTGCGCCCCGACGTGAATTTATCGAAACCTACGGTTCTAAACTCAATTTTGCCGAGCTAGATATATAATATCAAGCTAATATCAATTATCCTGATGTGCAGTAATGGTGGGTAATGGGCGATCGCTCGTTACCTTTTTTCTTTTAGGCGATCGGCTATTAACTGCATCGCTTCTAGCTAGAAACATCAAGCAAATTTTTTCTAAGTATTATTTCCTTCATCAGGAAGTTGTTTGATAAAATACATAATTATTAATTACTAAGGTGATTAGTTTTATTTTTAGTTAGTGCATAAAAGCTTTTTCTTGTCAAGCTATAAAAAATTTGGGTTTAATTCATGAATATCACTGGGGTTGGCGTTTTTCCAGAGTTAATCATTCCAAATCAATAATTTGTGTATCCAAATTTCATCCAAGCTAGAAAAGCATTTGTTATCCTTGAGGTGCCAAACTGAAGATTATCTACCTACAAAGTTGGTTAAATATTTGAGGATGTTGAAGATTACACTAAGCGACAATTTTCTGCATAAACCAGTAGTATATTTAACATATTCGTACGTAATCAGAATTAACTAATACATTCTCCACCAATGCTATAACTGCTTTATGTCCAACTTACTAGTGACTAGCACCAGAAATTTGTGGGAGCAAATATCCAAACATCTTGATGTTGCTTTAGCTAAAATTGACAATTTGTCTGTATCTAATAAACTTTTGCCCTAGGCGGGTAAATATCTAAATTATCAACTGTCAAATTCTTTATAAATTGATTAAAATATCTTTGTATACAATAGGAGCAGTTTGTCAAGATTCATAGGGTTGAAATCTCATCTGTGCGCTAATGTGTGAATAAGACCAACTCAGTTAACATTCCATTGAACGCCATCTGGCAGATTCTGCCACAACCTCAACTCCTTAGTTAAGGCGGATGGTATCAACTCAAGTTCAGTGTGTTTAGACAAGCAGTATCGCTCTTGCTGCTCTACCTAGTGAGACTTGCTGCATCACTGTTTGGGATGAGTCATTTATAAAGGAAATGTAAAAATATGCCTCTAAATACTTCTCACCCAAGTTAATATAAAACACGAGGATTCTAGGTAATTAATGTTGTAGTTAATACCTAAGATTGTGTGAAGTGGGATTAATTTCCTTTGAATGTAAAGATGAGTCCACTGTAATTTCAAAAAGGTTTATAAAAAATTTAAGGGAACACCTACCCTTTTTAATATCTTTTTGATAATAGTGGCTTCAACTTACTTAATGACTTCATGATTAACACACAAAAAGAGTGCAATTTTTGTGAAACAGGCTACAATCGGAACAGTCTTTGTAAGAAAATATGCCAACGCTCATAATTGTTTATATGGAGTGGTTAATTTTTGATCAAGACAAAGACAAGCCCTGTTTTAAACAAAGAAGTTAAAAGTTGTGTGCGACAGCAACACGCGACTGTTAATAAAGTGAGTAAGTCAGCAGTAAACGCGACTTTTCACACTTCAATAAATAACTACTCCAAAATGGAGTAAAACTACCGAAAAACTTTCAGGGAAAACAGCCTAAAACCCGATTTTCGGTTGTTAACTAGCCCTCATAAAAAGAGCGCTAAATACATCTTGAGTAATTGAAGTAATTGATTCTGCAAGGAGCATGAGGAACGCGGCATGAACCAGGCTAACAACGTACTCGAAAGCAATTTTCAGCCTGACCTAGAAATAATAAATCAGCCTGATTTTGAGGAGTTAGAAGACCTCTTAATTGAAGAAGAGGATGACTTGCTTCTCGTTGATGATGGCGAAATGGATGAATTTTTAGAGCCTCAGTCTGATGAGGACGACGCAAAGTCTGGAAAAGCCGCTAAATCGCGTCGTCGCACACAAAGCAAGAAAAAGCACTACACCGAAGATTCAATTCGTCTTTACTTGCAAGAAATCGGGCGAATTCGCTTGTTGCGGGCTGACGAAGAAATCGAATTAGCGCGAAAAATTGCAGATTTACTGGAATTAGAAAGAGTCAGAGAAAGACTCTCAGAACAGTTAGACCGCGATCCTCGTGATAGCGAATGGGCAGAAGCAGTACAATTACCATTACCTGCTTTTCGCTATCGCCTGCACGTTGGTCGCAGAGCCAAAGATAAAATGGTGCAATCGAACCTACGGCTTGTGGTTTCTATTGCCAAGAAATACATGAATCGTGGTTTGTCATTCCAAGATTTAATTCAAGAAGGTAGCCTTGGTTTGATTCGTGCGGCTGAGAAATTTGATCACGAAAAGGGATATAAATTCTCCACCTACGCTACATGGTGGATTCGTCAGGCTATTACCAGAGCGATCGCTGATCAGTCTCGTACTATCCGCCTACCAGTTCACCTTTACGAAACTATCTCCCGCATCAAGAAAACCACCAAGCTACTTTCTCAAGAAATGGGTCGCAAACCTACTGAGGAAGAAATCGCTACTCGGATGGAAATGACCATCGAGAAACTGCGGTTTATTGCTAAATCTGCACAGCTACCCATCTCATTAGAAACACCCATTGGTAAAGAAGAAGATTCTCGATTGGGTGATTTTATTGAATCTGATGGTGAAACCCCAGAAGATCAGGTTTCTAAAAATCTGTTGCGTGAAGATTTAGAAAAAGTCCTCGACAGTCTCAGCCCCCGTGAACGCGATGTTCTGAGATTGCGCTATGGCTTGGATGATGGTCGGATGAAAACCCTAGAGGAAATTGGTCAAATCTTCAACGTTACCCGTGAACGCATTCGCCAAATTGAAGCCAAAGCCCTCCGCAAATTACGTCACCCCAACCGTAACAGCGTCCTCAAGGAATATATTCGGTAGTTAATAGTTAATAGTCATAAGTTTCTGACAAATGACTATTGATCAATGACAAATAACCAAAAATAAATAACCTGGTAGTTTTTCAACGCTACCAGGTTTTTATTTTTCATATTCTTAGATAATTTACGTTACTTAAAACTTAAAGAATCCCCCAGAAATGCAGGAAGCCTTGACCAGAGAACAATTCAATCAATGCAGCAGATAAAAAGCCAATCATTGCCAAACGACCGTTCCAAATTTCTGCTTGAGGAGTAAAACCCCAACGCCAAGCGTTGCGATCTTCAACTACAGGAGCAGTGATTTTTGTGGTTGTGTTAGTCATTGTTGGAACTCCAAACAGGATTTACTAAGGTTTATTGCCCTATGTAAATTAATATAACAACTAACTTTAAAAAATGTAACGTTAAATTTTATTTTTACTATTAAAGCTTGACATATTTGAAAAAATCTAACTTTGTCTGATTTTTTGTAGTTTCAGCATAGCAATGCAGATAGTCAGCCAGAGAAACCCGACTCCGTAACCTGCAATGACATCTGTAGGCCAATGTACCCCTAAATATAGACGACTAATTCCAATAAACGCGATCGCCATAACTGTCACACTGTAAATAAATTGAGCAAATCGAGGATAGTGAGTTGCTAACAAGTAACCGAGAAATCCATATAGCACCAAAGAACCTAGAGCATGGCCACTGGGAAAACTAAAAGATGTTTCAGAAATTAACTGAGGCCAAAGTTGGGGACGAGGTTTAGTAAATAGCAACTTCAGTCCAGTATTCAGAATCAAAGCTCCCAAACAAGCGATCGCAAATATTTTTGCTTCTTGAAAGTAACGCCGCCACCAAAGTATGGCTAAACTAACAACTACAACCAGCACCACCACACTCGGATTGCCCAGGTTCGTGATTGTCAGCATCACATTGTCTAAGCTGGGGTTAGCAAACTGATGCAACCACAACAAAAAATAGGTATCAAATGCAAAAGCTTCTCGCTCTAAAACTTCTTCAAAAAGCTCTGCTAAAACAAAAAGAATAAATAGACAACTAGCTAACCCAAAAATACCAAATGAGGCAATTAAAGGAGCTAGACGAGGATGTATGTGTCGCAACCAAAAATTGGCAATTTTTCGGAGCATCTGCACTAACGTACTTCAGCAACAGCAATAATTTTTTCATCTCGGTTGAGTTGCAGGATAATTTCACCTGTAGCATCTCTACCTAAAATGGGTACTGTGTCTACATTTAGCCGGACTACACGCTCTTTATTTGTCACCAGCGCCACTTCTGGAGTAGTCGCCTTTACCATACTGGCTAAGTTGTCAGTTTTAGCTGCAAATTTCAGTGCTTGCGTGCCTAAATCACCTCGATTAGCTGCTCTTAATTGACTTGCCGCCATACGCTTGGCATATCCTTGTTGAGTAACTAATAGTAAATGATCATCTTTACCCACCGTGGCACAGCCAACCATTTGCTGATTTCTCAACAGTCGAAAAGCTTGTAAACCCATAGCTGTTCGACCCATAATTGGTAGTTGTTCGTCATTTACGGCAAAACGCAATAAACGTCCACCAGAACTAGCCAAAATTAAATGCTCACCTGGGTTAGTGGACTGGGTAAATAATAATTCATCATCGTCTTTGAGCTTGACAATCGTAATTCCGCGACGAGTCAGGTTGGTAAATTCTGCCAAAGATAAGCGCTTAATTCTGCCTTGTTTTGTCAGGAGAATCATTTGCTTAGAGTCTAAATCTTCTGGTAATAAAAAGCGACTGACTACAGGTTCTTGACTACCTTGAGCAGTAGTTGTGAGTGTAGTGATCAATGGAGTTCCCCGTGGAGAACGGCCAGTAGTTAAGGGAATATCCCCCACACGTACCGGGTAGACTTTGCCACCACTGGTAAGGATGAGTAAATCTTTGTTGGTATCGGTTAATTCAGTTTGGATGAGGAAATCATTATCGGGGAGACCATTTTCTGCTTTTGGTTTTTTCCCAGAGGTTGAAAGGCGGCGTACATAACCTCGTTGGGTAAACTCTAGAATTGCTTCTTCAGCTGGCTGTTCAAGTGGGTGATTTTCCTCCATTTCTTCTGTCTTGCGACTTTTGGCACCCTCTGCGGCTTTGCTCTTCAATTCTTCGGTAATACCGGAGAGTAATTTGGTTCGTCGAGGATCGCCATATTTGCGCTTGAGCGATCGCAAATCTTTTTTCAGTGACTTTAATAATTCGCGGCGATCGCTCAGTAAGTTTTGCAAGAGGGCAATTTGTGTAGTTAGTTGCTCAAATTCCTGCTGCAAATTCTGTTGTTCTAAACTCGTAAGCCGACGCAAAGGCATTGCTAAAATAGCATCTGCTTGTGACTCACTCAAATTTAGCTGGCTACTCAAATTAATTTTGGCTGTGCTACCATCAGCCGCTTGGCGCAAAATGCTAATTACTTCATCCACTTGAGATAAGGCTTTTAGCAACCCTTCCACTATGTGCAAGCGACTTTCAGCTTTACCCAATTCGTAACCATAGCGACGGTTTAAGGTTGCTTCTCGGAAATTTAAAAACTCTTGTAATAATTGCCGCAAACTTAATTGTCGGGGTTGTCCTTCAACAATTGCCAGCAGAATTGCCCCAAAATTACTTTGCAAAGCGGTTTGGTGATACAAATGTTGCAGCACTTCTTGGGGGTTAGTATCGCGTTTGAGTTCAATGACTACCCGCATACCTTCGCGATCGCTTTCATCTCGAATATCCGAAATTCCTTGCAAGCGACCTTGATTAACTAATTCTGCGACTTTTTCAATCCAGCCAGCCTTATTTACTTGATAAGGCAATTCCGTAATCACAATTGCAGTCCGGCGCTTACTTCCTTTCCCACCAGCAACTTCTTCAATTTGGGCAACTCCTCGCAGAACAATTCCACCTTTACCTGTGCTATAAGCCTCCCGGATACCAGTATCACCAACGATTTCGCCCCCAGTGGGAAAGTCTGGCCCAGGAATTAACTCTAATAACTTTTCATCAGATAAATCTGGCTGGTCAATTAAGGCAATTAAGCCATCAACAATTTCCCCCAAATTGTGCGGTGGAATATTTGTCGCCATACCCACAGCAATCCCTGCACAACCATTGAGTAACAAAAAGGGTAACTGTGCGGGTAATACCGTGGGTTCTTGTTGGGAATTATCAAAGTTACCGACAAATTCCACAGTTTCTTCACCGATTTCTGTCAGCATTCCCTCATGGCTAATGGATGCTAAACGAGTTTCGGTGTAGCGCATTGCTGCTGGTGGGTCATTATCAACACTACCAAAGTTGCCATGCCCTGCCAGTAAGGGATAACGACTAGAAAAGTCCTGCACCAGCCTAACTAAAGCATCATAAACGGCTTGATCCCCGTGGGGGTGGTATTTACCAAGTACATCCCCAACAACACGCGCACATTTACGATAAGGCCGATCTGGCGTTAAACCTAGTTCGTGCATGGCATACAAAATGCGGCGATGCACAGGCTTTAAGCCATCACGCACATCCGGTAATGCCCGCCCAACAATCACACTCATGGCATATTCTAAGTAAGACCGTTGCATCTCGGTGTGCAGGGCTGTTGTAATTACCTGTCCCGTTGAGAGAAGGTTTAACTGTTTTGCCATGAGTTTTTTCCCTGAAAGTTAACTACACAAAAATCTCTATAACTGAACAATGCAGCAAACACAGCATAACGGATGAAAAGGGATTCCTAACACAATCTTGTTAGTCACTGGATAAACGGCAGTAGTATTATCCTTGATGACGGGAACATACATTAATGATTAAAAAAGAGCTAGACAACTTTGCTGCTCAGTGCGTTCTCCCCTTCACCTCTATTAATAAAATTCTCATGAAAACCGTTTTAATTGTTGAAGACGATCTAATTAATGCTCGCGTTTTTTCCAAAATTTTGACTAAACGCGGTGGCTTAGATGTCAAACATACCGAAAATGTCGAAGAAGTGATTCAAATTGCTCAATCGGGGAAAGCAGATCTAATTTTAATGGATGTTTCTTTGTCTAGAAGTGTTTATCAAGGTAAGTCTGTTGATGGCATCAAAATTACCCAAATGTTGAAGTCTGATCCGCAAACAGCAAATTTACCTATAATTTTGGTGACTGCACACGCGATGGAAGGCGATCGCGAAAACTTTCTCAAGCAAAGTGGTGCTGATGGTTACATCTCCAAGCCTGTTGTTGACCACCAACAATTTGTTGACCAAATAATGGCACTTCTTCCCCATTAATCACCACTAAAAATTAACTAGACTCTCTGAGGAATATTCCCCCAAAAGTATTTTTGGGGGAATATTTGCTCTTTGCCTAGTATAGATGTACTATAAGATACGGTTTTTCGCAAGTAGTTAAAGAAGGCAAAAGTAAAAAGTGAAAAGTCAAAATTCTTTTACCTTTTGCTTTTTCCCTTCTTACAAAGTTAGGCGAAGAGCAACGCTGTGCGGGGGTTCCCCCGCACGTGACTGGCTCAACTTTGCGCTTTTGACTTTACTGTGGTGCAGGCTGTTGCTGTAGAGCTGCTTGAATACTTGGCAGTTCTAAAAATTTCTTTGTATCAGATAATAGACGTTCACCCCAAAGATTTTCCTTCAGAAAATCTACATCAGCATAGCGCTGATCGATGCGTAAAGCAGTTGCTCCCAATGTCAGACTTTGCTGACGATCGCCTTTAGTATATAGTGCCACGGCTAAGGCCAGTAAAGGTTCAGCCGCTTGTTTATCGATAGATACAGCCGTTTGCCATTGCTTAATAGCGGCATCAGCATTACCCTGTTCGTATTGAATTAAACCAATGTTATTAATTGCAGCCCAGAATTTTTTATCTTGTGCTACTGCCTGATTGTATTGGGCGATCGCCTCTGGTAATTTACCCTGCATATAATAGGCGTTACCTAAATCAAACAAAGCTTCTGGGTCATTGGGTTTCAGCTTTAAACCTGCTTGATAATTAGCAATTGCCGCATCATACTTTTTCTGTTGAAAATTAGCCGAACCCATAGCAAAAAAAACGTCTGCATTTTTGGGATTCAGCGATTGTGCCTTTTTCAAAGCAGCAAGCGCTGGCTCAAATTCCCGATTTTGTAAATGCAAACCACCCAAAAGCAGCCACACTTTATCATTTTTGGGAGCCAGTTGGCTGGCCAACCGCGCTCGTGGTAAAGCTAAATCAATCTGCTGAAATTGAGCTAGTTGGGCTGCTTCTTGTGCTAAAGTCAGCCCTTGCTTCTCCAGTTTTGCTGGATCTAATTGCAGCGTATGGGGAATTAGTGCCTGTGCATGAGCAACTTTGGGTATACTCAACAAACTACAGGCAACCAGAAACGAAATCAAATGAACGTGTTTCGGCACACTACCGCCTCTTACCCACAAATCAGTAATCTGTCAGATAGCTTAAACGATCTCTACTTTAGTCTAAAGGTAAAGTTTACAGTCGTTAGCACTAGCTGTATTCATCACCTTAGCTTAATTGAATGGAAACTGCTGTTAGCGGTAGCGGGGCGTTCAGCCCGTGCTGAGTCATCAAGAATTTTCTATTCCCCACTCCCGACTCCCTTTGTCACAAGTCTTGACATGAGCATTAACCAATAATAAATTCATCAGTGTGTAGTTACTAATTTATGGCTCGTAAACCTAAAATTACTAATCAGCAAATTTTAGAAGCTGCCCGCAAAGTTTTCCTTCAGCAAGGTTTTGGTGGTTCAACTATAGAAATTGCTCAACTAGCTGGTATTTCTGAGGCTTCAATTTTCAAGCGCTTTTCTACGAAAGAAGAATTGTTTTTTGCCGCTATGGGTCTTCCAGAAAGACCTTTGTGGATGAAAGAACTGGAAAACTTATGCGGTACAGGTAATCTCAAAGAAAATCTGATTCAGGTATGTCTTCAGATTTTAGAATTTTACAGTGAAGTACTGCCCCGCTTTATGATGCTGCGTTCCCGTGGTAGTGCTTTTCCCGAACCTTGTAACAGAAAAGAGCAGGGATTAATGCAGGATGTTAAAGTACTAACTTCTTTTCTAGAGCGAGAAATTAGCCTCAGTAGATTACGTCCTGTAAATGCCAAAATAGTTGCTCATATCTTAGTAGGAACTCTGATGAATTATGTTCTTTCGGAGCAAAAACCCTTTTCTCAAACTAGTTTTACAACTGAACCTGTTAAAGACTTTGATTTAGAACATCAACCAAAAGTTGTGTTTTCATTTGTGCAGAGTCTGGTAGAGGCAATTTGGTTAGGCATCGCACCTATTTAAATAGCAGGAAATTTTTTACTAAATAAATGTATGGATTTATGAGTTATGAAGTATCAAACTCTGGCCCTTTCCCTATTATCCGTTCCCTGTTCCCTGTTTCCTGTTACCTTTTAAAGCGATCGCCCTGTGCCGAATTCTACCTCTTAGCAGTTAACATAAAACAGCTGTTGAACTGAGTATACTGGGGCAAAATAGAAAGCATGGCAATTGAATCTAACTCTCCCAATCCACCAAGCCGAGAACCTTTAACTGAACAGGAGCCAGATGACTTCGATGGTGGCTCTAGGGATAGTCATTTAAGTCCAGAAGCACTGACAGCACAACAAGCGCTGGCGGCAATTTCCTCTTTGCAATCGTCGCAGAATGCCGCCGTGATGCAGCAAGCTCGTTCTAATATGCAGCAACGCCCTACTCATCAATTCACGGTTAAGCCCAGGGCATTAATGCTAACAATAGCGGCGATCGCTGTGATTTTTCTGGGAGTTATCGTTAATAACTGGATTTTGGGAATTATCGGCACCTTGCTAACTTTGGTATTGTCTTTAGCTATGCTATTACCTTGGTTGCAATATATTCTCAAAGAATGGTTTACACCAGAAGACAGAACCTTGTTTGTCGGCTTCTTCGGACTAATAGCAGCCATTGTGGGCTTGATCAAATTCTCTGGGATTGGCGATCGCCTACTGATGTTAGGACGCAAAATCAACTGGGAAGCCTCTGGGACTTTAGCAGAATGGTTTGGGGCATTGGGGCAAATTTTAATTGCCATCATTGCCGTTTATGTCGCGTGGCGACAATACGTTATTTCCAAAGACCTAACAATTCAACAAAATTTGCTGACAGTTCAACAAAATATCATTACTCAGCAGCAAACCATAGATTCTTATTTCCAAGGCATTTCGGACTTGGTGCTAGATGAAGAAGGCTTATTAGAAGACTGGCCACAAGAAAGAGCGATCGCCGAAGGCCGCACAGCCGCAATTTTTAGTAGTGTTGATGGCAGTGGTAAAGCCAAAATTCTCCGCTTTCTCTCCCGTTCTAAATTACTTACACCCTTAAAACGCGATCGGCGCTTAGGTCGAGCGATTCTCAATGGTATGGGTGGTTATGCAGAAGACCGTTTAGAAGGTGTACGCGTCATTGACTTAGGTGTAATGTTAGCCACCGCTGACCTTGCTGGTACAGATTTGCGTTGGACTGACTTGAGTGAAGCTAATCTTGTTCGTGCTAACCTAAGTGCCTGCGACTTAGTCAAAGCCAACCTCTCCCGCACCATTTTATATGATGCCAATCTTAGCGGTGCTGATATGAATGGAGTGCGTTTATTTTATGGTTCTGTCGAGAAAGCTTCGCCCCGTAGTCGTACAGAACCACCCAACTACGAAACTGGTGAACACACAGGGGCTGTGATTGAAAATGCCGATTTCACAAATGTTCAAAGAATGTCTGAGGCTAACCGTTACTACTGCTGTGCTTGGGGCGGAGAAACAACTAGAGCCACTATTTCCGGTGGTTGCGAAGGTATCCCCAATCTGTTGGAAAGATAATTAAGAGTCAATGTTTATTAGTTTTTCCCTTACACCCTCAAACCCTTACTCTCCCACACCCATGCCCCCCTGACCTCTTCCTCCCTTGCTCCCTAAGCCGCCTTGTCGTTCACAGACAAAACCTTGACGTTGCCAACGTTGCATATCCACATCAGTCAGTTGGGTAATATGTGAACATTGTGGTTGAATAAATTGACTGACCACCGCCCACAATAAACTGCGTGTGATGTCAAATGCTGTTTTCCACCAATATTCCCGATTAGCCGGACGACCTTTTTCTTTAACGACCTCTGGTTCTACCCAAATACCTTGCGCTCCTAAAAGAATCTGAGCCATCCATTTAGCTCTAGGGAAATGACTGGGAGAGCTAATTAACTTTACTTTATGTACTCCCCAGCGTTTCAGAATGGGAATCCCATAGTAGAAATTATCAAAAGTAGAATTCGCGCAGTTTTCTAACCAAACGTTTTGTAAATCTGCTGCCTCTCTTTGAAAAATCAGCCATATACAGGGGTCTAGAGAACCACGAGAAATTAAAATGGGAATTTGGGGATTTTGTTTTGCTTGTTGGGCAACATAGATTTCACGGCGAATACTGCCACCAAGTACAAACAAAGCATCAACCGGCTTGGAAGAAGCAGAAACTAAGGTTATAGTTGTGAAAATTAGCCAGCAACCCAAAACTAGGCATAAACCACGTAAAATTTTTTGTAGCAATTGCAACGTTTTATTTAATTTTCTCTTGTCAGAAATTGATGAATTGTGAGTAAATTTATGTCTCATGTCATAGCTGAAAAAAGCTGAGTTAAAGAATATAGAAAATGCCAGCAGTCCAGCCAACAAAATGCTATCTTATAAAATTAATATAGGGTGTAAATATGACACCGTTAAAAGTGTCACAATACTTGTATGGTGCGAGATTAGACTGCTAACTTATTTAGCAGATGTATGGTTACAACACTAATGGGAAGTAAGTCCAAATTTTTAGGGTAATTTCGAGGGGAAAATAATGAAGAAAGCTTAACTGAAAATAGATTATAAAAACTTAAAAGTCTCTGAAAAGTCTGATTGCTAAACTTTCAATAAAACAACCATTCCAGCTAATATACATGAACCAATCTGCGAAACATTACTCGCCGCTCCAACTAGCCATGATTGGTGGAGCGATCGCCACAACCGCCGCTGTATCCGTATTTGGCCCTGCTTGGACTCGCTGCGTTCGTGCCGCCCTACAAGATAGCCCTAAAACCTTAATTGACCAGGTATGGCAACTGGTAAATCGTGAGTATGTTGATGGAACTTTTAATCAACAAGATTGGCAAGCAACTAGGCAGAGCCTATTAAGTAAAGATTATTCTTCTAAGCAAGAAGCATACATAGCTATCCGCGAAGCTTTACAAAAATTGGGTGATCCGTATACCAGATTTATGGATCCCAAACAGTATGAGGCTCTTACCAATCAAACCTCTGGGGAAGTCTCAGGTATTGGTATTCGGATGGAACTGAACGAAAAAACTCAGCGCCTGACGGTTGTGGAAGCCATAGATAATTCTCCAGCATTGAAAGCAGGGATTAAAGCTGGGGACGAGATATTAGCAATTGATGGGAAACCCACTGTAAAACTGAAGGTGGATGATGCTTCCAAACTAATTCGTGGTCAAGCAGGTACTCCAATCACTTTACGTTTGGAAAGAAGCGGACAGGGTGCGTTTGACTTGAAACTGACACGGGCAACAATTGAAGTGCCAACAGTTAGTTATAACCTCAAGCAAGAAGGTAATCGCCGTGTAGGTTACATCCGCTTAAGAGAGTTTAGCGGCCACGCCGCAGATCAGATGCGTCGAGCAATTCGTGATTTGAATGGTAAGAAAGTTGATGCTTTTGTCTTAGATCTGCGTGGGAACCCTGGTGGTTTATTGCAGGCTAGTATCGAAATTGCCCGGATGTGGATGGATAATGGTGCAATAGTCCGCACAGTTGACCGTCAAGGTAGCAGTGAACAAACCAAGGCGAATCATACTTCTTTGACAAAACTCCCCTTGGCAATACTGGTAGATGGTAATTCAGCTAGTGCCAGCGAAATTTTAACAGGTGCGCTCAAAGATAATAAACGTGCAGTAGTTATTGGTAGTCAAACCTTTGGTAAAGCTTTAGTACAGTCAGTGCATGAATTATCAGATGGTTCTGGTTTAGCTGTCACTATCGCCCACTACTACACCCCATTGGGAACTGATATTAACCATAAGGGAATCGCACCAGATATCAAGATAGATTTGACAGAAGCTCAAGAGCGTCAGTTAGCATCTAACCCTAATTTAATTGGTACTCCCAGCGATCCGCAGTATGCTGGAGCGATCGCAGCTTTATCTAGCAACAGTTTCGCTCAGTCTTCTGTGATTCAAAACATCCCACCTGTGAGTGCTAGTACTGAAACTTTGAAGTTCTAGAACACCGATTCATGTATAAGGGTTTGTAACTCAATTGCTGGAGTGAGAAAAACTGCCTGATTAAATCTTTATAGGATTTTGGGATTGGGAATAATAATGAGTAATCCCATTGCCAAATTCCCTAATCTTATGAATTATCAGCCAGTTGACACAACCACCGCCGCCAGATTTTTGCCAATGGTGTCGGTGGTTGTTCCTATTTATAATGCCGAGACAGATTTATCCGCTTTGATTGCTTGTTTGTCGGCGCAAACCTACCCTAAAGACTGTGTAGAATACTTGTTGGTAGATAATAACAGTAGCGATCGCACTTTAGCCTTACTCCAAGAAACTGCGGCAAATTCAGCAATTAAAATTAGTGCTTTGAGCGAAAATCAAATTCAAAGTTCTTACGCAGCGAGGAATACAGGAATTCGCGCTGCAACTGGAGAAATTATCGCTTTTACTGATGCTGATTGTCATCCCCAACCCCAATGGCTAGAATCACTTATTCAACCTTTTGTAAATTCCGAGGTGGTAATTGTTGCTGGGGAAATTACAGCACTCCCCGGTAACAGTTTATTAGAACAATACGCTGAACTTCAGGATATCTTATCGCAAAAGCATACTTTAGCGCACCCCTTTTGCGCCTATGGACAAACTGCTAATTTAGCAATTCGCCGCACTGCTTTAGAAAAAGTCGGCTTATTTCGTCCTTATTTAACTACTGGTGGTGATGCAGATATTTGCTGGCGGATTCTACAGCAAAATCTTGGGCGTTTAGAGTTTGCACCCCAGGCGACTGTACAGCACCGCCACCGTACCACACTCAAAGAACTGGCGAGTCAATGGCGACGTTATGGACGTTCAAATCGCTATTTGCATGAATTACATGGGATAGAACTGATGCCAGAATTGAAGCTGGCAGAATATGGACATCGATTAGCACGTTGGATGTTCAAAGAATTACCCAAAAATACTGTAAAGGCGATCGCTGGTAAAGCTACTCTTGTAGATTTATTCAATACTCCCATTACTGTGTTTGTCATTCAAGCCCGGATGGCTGGGCAGAAAAACGCCAAATTACCAGAAAATGCCAAGATAATTGCTTGGTTGTAAAATGAGAGTGACTTTTACCCAATCCTTGAATAATCAAGTTCTGAGAGGATTGATTTTACTCCGTATAGAAACCGATAATCTTTGTACTGAAACTTGGACATCATCTACATTCGATCCATACCAAGAATTGTACATTTGGTTAGGGCAAATTCGAGATTTGCAACTACCTACTAAAATGATTATAAGTAAAGTAGGTTATGGAGTAGAGCTAATAGCTGAGAATTTAAGCGATTTATTTGTGCAATTTCGAGTTGAGCAGTGGATGTCTGATAGAAATACTACAACACGCCTTAATATTACGATTGAACGTTGCGAATTAATTAAGGCTTTTCATGATGGAATAATCAAATTTATTCAAGATGAATATCAATCATCAAAATGGTCGTACATTGATAATCTGAATAATACAAATTGGGGTGCTTTGCTCAAGCCAAATAATAGTTCTGGTCAAAATTGGCGAACACGTTTAGCAATGTATGGAGGAGGACATAGCAGGATTCCTGAAACCGGACGTGAAACCATATCGAACCAACTAACTCTAGAACAACAATGGTTATTAACTTTACATGATGTACTTTTATGGATAGCAAATTTAGCAGCTAACGGTCAAATTAGAGAAGTCTACGCACTTGTTAGTTTATACAAAAATGTACCAATAGATATTGCCTTAGGTGAATTAGATGCTAGTTGGTATGAGCAACGGAAAATTGAGTTATATCAACAATTATGAACTACGTGAGAACTCCATCACCAGACGAACAATTCATAATCGTAGCCGTTTAGCAAAGGCAAGACTAAAAACACTTAAGCTTGGTCAAATTATAGATGGCAGTATCAGTAAAATTAAGCCGTATGGTGTCTTCGTTGATATTGGAGGATATTATGCACTACTACATATCTCCGCAATTTCTCAACAACCTGTTGAACATCCAGAAAAGGTCTTTCAAATTGGTGACTGGATTAGAGCAATAATTATCTGGATGGATGTGGAAAAAGGGCGAGTGTCTTTATCAACTAGCGATTTAGAAACTGAACCAGGTGATATGCTAAAAGACCCGTTGATTGTGTATGAAAAAGCCGAAGAAATGGCTGCTAGATACTATCAAAATGTCTTGTCAAAGCTACAATAGTATTAAATAAAATCCTAATTTATTTCCCACATTCTTAAGGTTTGTGAGTGGCGATATATTCTCTTACCCACTGACGAAATGCTCTCAGCGTTAGCGTAGTTCCTGTAGTTTTTGCCATCTCTATAAATCGGGGAATTTCTTCAATAACTCCAAAATTGGGAAAAATCAAACTTGTCTCAGACTTAATATATTTATCCCCTTGAAGTAAATTGATTTCTAACTTGCCTTGAAAGTACCGCCAAATTTCTGGAACTTTTAATGCTTGATAGGCACTTGCTTTAGTTTTTGAAGTGATATCAATTTCAATTGCTAAATCAGGTGGAGGGTCAACGCTTAAGTCAATGCGTTCTTTACCAATCATCAATTCATAATTTTGAATGTAAAAGCAATCGTCTGGTTCGATCCCCGCAGCCATATCTTCACGCTTAAAGGTTGTTGAACCAAGAGATTCCCAGTACAAATCAAGTTCATCAAGGAGGATTTTTACTAAGTCCCCAATAATGACTTTAATTTTCTCATGCTCTGGGAGGGGAACCATAATTTCTAGTATGCCTTGGTTGTAGGCAATACGACTGTTACGATGCTCTCCTAATTCATCAAGAATTGCCTCAAATTCTTGCCAAATTACATCTTCCAGTATCACGCGCTGACCTGGCGTAAATCGAATTTGCCTGAGTCGCAGTGTAACCATACAATTGTTGATTTTTAGTACTAATATTTTAGCATTGCGTATATTTCTTAAAATTTTTGTAGTTCTTTACAAGCGATTTTTACTGGGTATAACAATCATGGCAAAATAAGGTACTTCAGCCGGGTCAACTTCATTTAATGGGACAATTCTCTGTTGTGACATTGTTGCCCGTTCAATATACAATGCCCGTGATGCTAATCCTAACTGCTCCAAAATGTCTCGCACTTTTGTAAAATGGCGGCCTAATTTCATAATTGCAGCTGCATCGGTAGTTAACAGTTGTGTGATTAATTCTTCTGCTGGTAGTGGGGCTGGTAAAACGGTGAGAATATCGTTGTAGTAGGTGAAGGGTACGCCTAAAGCGACTGGACAAGCCATGAGTGAGGAAACACCGGGAACTACTTCGGTATGGTAATGCTGAGATAAGCGTGTGAATACATACATGAAGGAACCGTAGAAAAACGGGTCTCCTTCACACAAAACTACGACATCGCGTCCAGCGGCAAGGTGTTGAGCAATTGGCTCAACTTCTTGGTCATATATAGCCTTGGCTTTTTCTGGTTCTAGGGCGCGGGGGAGGTGAAAGGGGACTTCAATTTGTTCGCCAGTTAAATACTGCGAAACGATCGCCCGCGCTATACTCTCTTTATCTGTGGCTGATTGATAGGCAATTACAGGTGCAGCCTGCAATAACCGCAGTGCTTTGACTGTCAATAGTTCGGGGTCGCCAGGGCCGACACCAACTCCATATAGACGGCCTTTGGTTGTCATAATTATTCTTCCTCCGTTGCCAAGGCGTTAACTGCGGCGGCGGCGATCGCACTTCCACCCCGCCGACCATGTAATGTCATAAATGGTACATTCCGACTATCTGCTGCTAATGCGGCTTTTGATTCGGCTGCACCCACAAATCCAACAGGGAAACCTAAAATCACCGCTGGTTTCGGCGCTCCTTGGTCTAACATTTCGAGTAACCTAAATAGGGCGGTGGGTGCATTACCAATGGCAACGACTGAGTTTTCTAAGTGCGATCGCCATAATTCTAAAGCGGCGGCTGACCTTGTATTACCCAGTTTTTGAGCGAGTTCTGGGACTTCTGGATAATTCAGGGTGCAGATAACTGCGTTATTGGCTGGTAGTCGCCGCCTCGTGACTCCTTCGGCAACCATCCGACAATCACATAAAATTGGCGCACCTGCTGTTAATGCGGCGCGTGCTGATTGCACTGCTGTGGATGAATATCCCAAGTCAGTTACAATATCCGTCATTCCACAGGCATGAATCAGACGTACAGCAACTTTTGCTACATCAATTGGCAGCACATCTAAGTTAGCTTCTGACCGAATGATAGAAAAAGAATTACGGTAGATTTCGTTAGCGTTTCGGATATATTCGGACATTTTCAATTACAAACCGCAGATTAACGCAAATTAACGCAGATTTTGGGACTCTTCAATAAATCTTTTAGTTGGGTAATACTATAACGATTGACAAATTCTAGAAAAGATTCGTCATGATTAAAGCGATAAATTTTATACACTTTGAGTATTTGTTCAATTAATGCAGGTAGTTCTGCAAAACTAACGTATTGATAAATTTTTCGACCGAATTTGGCGTGATTTTCTCTATCCCCAACATAAACGTGATAACTTTCTATATTGCGATCGCCTACGGCGGGGCGCAGCCCATCGCTCACACCTAGTAAGGTGATGTCACTGTTGTGATGTTGAGCGCAAGATTTTTCACAGCCGCTAAAGTGAATATTAATTGGGCTATCTAGCTTAACATGAGTTTCTAGGTAATCGGCTAACGCCAAAGCATGACCTTTGGTATCTGTAGCAGAAGCAGCACAACCCCGTTTACCAGAACAAGCAATTAATGAACTTTTAATATTTGTGACTGTAGAATCTAATCCGAATTCAGCTATTTTATTTTGAACATCAATAACGCTCTTTTGGTGAATATCCGTAATGAGCAAATTTTGCCAAGGTGTGAGTCGAATAGTCCCGCTACCATATTTTGCTGCTAAATCGCCCAAACGCCGTATTTGCTGACTTTCAAGCCTACCCAAAGGCAAAACTACGCCGATATAAAATAAATTTTCCTGTCGTTGGGGATGAACACCAATATGGCTGAAACATTCTTCCTTCTTTGTTTGAGAAGATGTGTTGATAAACTTCTCACAGCGTTGCCAAGAAAAATTTAACCGCTGTTCAACTTGCTGAAGATAATTTTCCCATCCCAAACTGTTTACTATTTCTCGCAAACGTGGCTTACGCTGACTATTGATATCAATATGATGTAAATAAACATCTGCTAAAGCTGCCAAAATAGACAAACATTGTTCTGGTAACAAGATAATTCCTGTATCAATGGGTGGTTTGCTTTTAATTAATCCCAGATGCAGGCGCAAGTAAACTTGAGTGTCGATTAACTCAGTAGTAAACAGAATATCATTGAGGCGATCGCTTACCGCAACTTTTCCACCGCCATCAAAGCAAACGCTAAACTTGGCTGATAGTCCTGATAGTTCAGGATGCGCTGCTATATAGTCATCCCAGTTTTTAACTAAAGGGCGAGTATCGATTAATTCATCTGGGTCGATACCTGCTGTGGGGCTAGTCATAATATTGCGGATGTGGTCTACAGCCGAATTGTGAGAACCTAAACCCAAATTTTGCAATTGCTGGAGAACTCCGCTGTTGATACCTTGACTAATTTCTCTGATTTGCAGGTTAGCGCGATTTGTGACATCAACGTAGCCACCACCGTAATTATCTGCTATGTCTGCGATCGCCTGACATTGTTGACTATTAAGTATCCCACCAGGTATTCTCAGGCGAGACAAAATGCCATCTTGAGCCGATGTAGCATAAAATAAGCCTGGACAGGCAGTAAATCCCGAAAACAAAGTCCTAACTCCTTCTCTGTGCGACGCAGAGATTAGATCATCATTGTGTCTTCTAGACACACCCGGAGTTGGCATTCTGACTTGGGATTTCCCTTCACAGCTGCGGCACAGTCCCGGAATTTCACCGGAGTTTCCCAACTCCAAGCCTTAGTAATTTACCATGAGACGGTATTTGCAATGCTCAATACTTCACATTTTTCATTAATCATCAGACTGACGCACAGAGGAATGAAAGTTTGAGAGTGTTTTTCTTACCATGAATGTAAGTTACTACCAGATGCGATCGCACTTTTGCTCAAGGTTATTTTGATTACACCTAACACTCCATTTGATTGTTGCCAAAAATTCTGTCATCAGCGATGACTGGGATATTTTTTGTATTTGACAGTCTCTGGTCACGGTAGCAACTGCTAAGATGATCGTAGTTGCCGACAGTCATTAAAATTTAATGATTGACTCTAACTATAGATAGATGTAACATTTAAGTTAATCGAAGGGGAGTAGCTACTGGCATAACTTTTTCAGTTAAAAGCCAGTTCATCTGAGTCAACATACTGGTGATAAGCCTGGTTCAGATGTCAAATGCTAAGTATTTGAAAGCGAGACCTTCACTAAGTTCACAAACAAGATGTGAGCTTGGTGAGGTCTTTTGGCTCTCTTCAAGCTCACATCGCTACGAATTTTTCAGGAGCTTGAGAGAGTGTTAACAGCTTTTACCGCAGGTTTATTATTAATTACCGTTTCTGAGCTTGGTGATAAAACTTTTTTTATTGCTGTAATTCTGGCAATGCACCATTCGCGGCGCTTGGTGTTTATTGGGGTAACAGCCGCCTTAGCAGCAATGACTATCCTCTCGGTAGTATTTGGACAAGCAGCATCTTTACTCCCAAAAATTTACATTCATTATGCGGAAATTGCTTTGTTTCTGGCCTTCGGTATGAAGCTGTTATATGACGCGAGTAAAATGGCGGCGGCGAGTTGTGATGCAGATGTTGTAGAAGAAGCAGAAGCCGCTGTGAAAAAAGCAGATGCACAGCTACCAAAGCGCAAAACCCCTTGGGCAATTTTAACAGAAGCCTTCTTATTAACATTTATGGCAGAGTGGGGTGATCGCACACAAATTGCCACCATTGCTTTAGCGGCGGGTAATAATCCAATTGGGGTAACAATTGGAGCCGTTTTAGGACATAGTATTTGTGCAGCGATCGCAGTTATCGGTGGTAAACTCATCGCCGGACGCATTTCTGAACGCCAACTTACCTTTATTGGTGGATGCTTATTTCTGATTTTTGGCGTGGTTGCGGCTGTAGAAGGAGTGTAAAGAGAAATAGGTTGACCTCTTTCCCTAGTAGGGAAGGAGGTTTTTGATTAGTGAATTGATGCTCTAGTACTTGCCAAAATTAAAGATTTTCTCAAATTAAGATAATTTTGAGCGCAAACAAGGGATAACTAAAAATAGTTCCATCTCGGTAACTATTCTTTGAATGCTTCTATGACCTATTGTCTGAGAATTGCCGACATCCCCACAAATGAACGTCCGCGTGAACGTTTGATGACTCATGGCCCCAAAATTTTAGCAACAGCGGAGTTAATTGCAATTCTTTTAGGCACTGGTCAAGGGCCAGGAAAACTCTCAGCAGTGGGTTTGGGACAATATCTTTTACAAGAATTAAGCAAACACCAACGTGACCCATTGGCAGTTTTACGAGAAGTTACCCCAGCAGAATTAATGCAAGTTCCTGGTATCGGCCCAGCAAAAGCCACCAGCATTTTAGCTGCGGTCGAACTAGGCAAACGTGCCTTTCTCTCCCGCCCTTCAGATGGCGCTGCAATTGATAGTCCAATGGCGGCGGCGGCGGCGCTTAGTCAAGATTTAATGTGGCAAACCCAAGAACGTTTTGCAGTATTGTTATTGGATGTTAAAAATCGTTTGTTAGGTACACAAGTTATTAGCATTGGTACTGCTACCGAAACCCTAGCTTCGCCACGAGAAATTTTTCGGGAAGTAATTCGTCAAGGTGCAACACGAGTAATAGTCGCCCACAACCATCCTTCTGGGAACATTGAACCTAGTCAAGAAGATATAGAATTGACTCGTCAATTATTAGCAGGAGCGCAGTTATTGGGTATTCCGTTGCTAGATCATGTAATTTTAGGTAATGGAAATCACCAAAGTTTGCGCGAAATAACAACTTTATGGAATGACTATCCTCAATTTGATTGATGTAGGGCAGGTAGAGAGTTTTGGTATTTATACAAACTTGACATCACTGCTCCCCTGCTTTATCTCGAAAAATTGTCTATTGACAACAAAATTAATCTATGTATTCGTAAAATTTGTATCTTATTGCCAGATTTTTTTCCTAGCCAAAGGCATAATAAAAGCACCCATTTCTCACTCTGGTGACTCTGCTGACTTCTCAAATCATGACAGGGAGAGGAATTGTCGATGAAATGGGGAAAATCAACACTGTTTTCAGAAGAGGTTTAGCAAGAATTATCAGATAAACCTGACACGCTCCCAAGTCAAGATTTATCAGAAAACCTTTCTGGAAATATATCCTAGACAATTGCGTCTGTAACGCTTGGATATATTAGTGCATCGAATGTTTTGATCAAGCGTATGAATTTACTAGGATATCTCCGCACATCTAAGTTGGAAGACAGATGGAAATTTCTTACCGCAACATCAATTATTCACTCAATTCTTCTTCTTTGGCAGATTTTCCAGTCCTGCAAACCGATAAGTATATCTTGCGGCTGGCCTCAACTGAAGAAGAATTAGAATCTATCTTCCGCTTGCGGTTTGAAGTCTTTAATCGGGAACTAGGTTTAGGATTTTCTAGTTCTAGCCTAACCCAGATGGATAGAGACAAGTTTGATGAAGTTTGTCATCATTTGATGCTGATTTCTCAACAGACTGGTCAAACAATTGGCACTTATCGGATGCAAACTTATCAAATGGCATCTCAAGGGTTGGGCTTTGATGCTGCTGATATGTTTAATCTCAACACAATTCCTGATAATGTGCTACAAGCATCTGTGGAAGTTGGACGTGCGTGTATTGCTAAAGAATTTCGTAACAGTCAAGCGTTACTATTGCTATGGGAAGGATTAGCTAATTATCTGATTTGGAGCCAAAATAAATATTTTTTTGGCTGTGCTTCGTTAATGACACAATCTCCTAGAGAAGCCGCTTGTACATATCATTTTTTTCAAAAAAATCATTTCACACATTCAAGTATTTTAGTTTATCCCAATTCGCAATATGGTTTAGAAATTGATCAATATTGTTTAGATAAATATGAGGTAAATATTCCGAATATTGTGCAAGCTTATTTAAGTATTGGGGCGAAAATATGTAGTTTGCCTGCGATTGATCGGCAGTTTAAAACAATTGATTTTTTAACAATTTCCAATCTAGAAAACTTCACAAGATGGCATTTACCGAAATGTTTTGCCAAAAAACCGAGTTTGCCTTGAGCAAAAAAGATTTTAGTGGAAGTTGAGTAGCGATCGCCCTCATATATTCATAATTTATCTAACTATGCAGCAGAACACAATCATTCCTAGTTGGTTGCGGTTTTTAATTATTGTTTTGCTGGTGATGTCTGTATTGTTTCGCTTTTTTAACCTAGATAGCAAAGTTTATTCCCATGATGAAACATATACATCATTGCGAATTTCTGGTTATACAGTTGCAGAAGTCAAACAGCAATTATTTAATGGTCGTGTAATTACCTCCGAAAGTTTTGCTCAGTTCCAAGGTATTAATCAACAAAAGGGACTGAGTGATACGATTATGTCGTTAGCGAAGGAAGACCCCCAGCATCCACCGCTTTATTATGCGATCGCCCGATTTTGGTTAGGAATTTTTGGCAATTCTGTTACAGCCATTAGAAGTTTATCGGCTTGTATTAGCTTATTAGTATTTCCTAGTATTTATTGGTTATGTCGGGAATTATTTGTTGTCCCATTATCATTACCTTGGCTAGCGATCGCAATTACCGCTGTCTCGCCAATTTACTTAATATATGCCACAGAAGCCCAAGAATATATTCTTTGGTTAGTCACTATTATCATCAGCAGTGCTGCACTCCTGCGAGCCTTACGTTTAGAATCAAAACCTCCAGGTAAACTACCTCCAGACCAGTTTACTATTTGGAGCCTTTATACAGTCACTTTAGTATTAAGTCTCTATACCAGTTTATGGAGTGGATTTTTGGCGATCGCACATAGTATTTATGTCATCACAATTTTCCAATTTCAGCTAAATAAAACTGTTAGAGCTTATCTATTAGCCTCCATTGTCGCTTTTTTTGCTTTTATTCCTTGGATGATCATTGGATTAGCTAAATTTTTTCAGTTTTTGCTGTCAAATCAGGGAATACAAACGCAGTTAGCACCAATACCTTTATTCCCATTTTTACTAAGGCAAATCAGTAGAATCTTTTTTGATTTAGATTTGGTATTAGATAACAATTTCAATTATTTAATCTGTGCATTTTTGGTAATTTTAATAGGATGCGCGATTTATTTACTTTGTCGCACTACGAACTATAAAGTTTGGTTATTTATTGTGATTTTGATTGTAGTACCATCACTACCATTAATCTTACCAGCCTTAATATCTGGTGAAATTAAGCTAGGTTCTGAACCATATTTTTTGCCGTCTTATTTAGGTATGCAGATTGCTGTTATTTATTTATTAGCTACACAACTTTATAATGGCAGTTTAACAAGGCGAAGAATCTGGCAAACAATTATAGCGCTATTAATTATTGGTGGACTAGTTTCTTCGCGGGTATATTATCAAGCTGAAACTTGGTGGCATAAAGGAGTAAGTTACAATAATCTCCAAGCTGCTCAAATTATTAATCGCTCTAAACGTCCATTGTTAATTAGCAATGCTGAGGGGATTAATTATGGCAATGTGTTTTCTTTAAGTTATCTTGTAGAGCCACGAGTTCGGTTTAAATTGGTCAACAATCAACTTATTCCGAATATTTCTGATACCTATAGTCAGGTTTTTTTCTTGAATATTTCTCACACTTGGCGACAGCAATTAGCAACTCAATACCAATCCCCAATAAATCTTGTTTATCGAAATGAATATTACTCACTTTGGGAATTACGTAAATCTCAAAGCTCACGTTAAAGTATAATTTGTCCGCACCATCCATTTTCAGTACATTGAAACTATATGAGTCTATAGCAATCTAATTTAATGTTTCAAAAATTAAATCTGACTGTTGTACCAGCATGGAAATTGACATAATAGTGATTTTATTGATGTAATCTGGGTAACTAATTAAGTAATCGATTATATACAAAGTTAGATAACATAAATTAGTTAATATGGTAATGTTTATCTAAGAGCAAAAATAGCTAAAATTGTCGTTAAACATACAATTTAGAAAGTATTTAACTCAATTGCGGATATTAAAGATGTACAGTAAATAACGTTAAGTGAATCTAGGGATGAGTGAAATTGCTAAATTCATGGTGATAAAAATTATGTAGGTAAGGTTATTTTTTAGTGAAAGTATTATTGGTAATATCACTAAGTCCTACTTACCTTTTATGAATTAGGTGTTATGAATTGTACAAGGTAAGCATTTTCCTGTTTGCCAATTGTGCAATTTTTAATGCGATTTAAATAGAAGAATTTGTCTTAAAATCACACCACGGGTATAAGGCAGAAGAATGGTTAACTCTTGCAACACCAGCCGGGAAATATTATGGCGACAAGTTTGGGGATTAGCGGCTTTACTAGCAGCAATCATCCTCAGTTGGATGGTATATGCTTTTTATCAACCAAAAATATTACAAGAACTAGAATTAGTTGAATTAGCTGGTTGGCTGGGAATAGTGCAAGGGTTAATCGCCGCAGTTCTTGAACCTTTGAATGGGGGAATTTCCGATCGCATCCAGCAGCGCTTGGGTAGTCGTTTACCCATGATTAGCTTTGGGGTGGTGTTAGCTGGGTTAATGTTTGTCGGTGTTTCGTTGTTAGCTGACTACAATTTACCCACAGGTATTCGTTGGATTATTCCCGTGCTGATGACGGCTTGGGTGATCGCTATGATTATATTTCGTGGCCCGGCGATCGCACTTTTAACTCAGTTTGTCCCCGCCACAGAACTACCCCAAGCAAATGCCATTCTGGTATTAGTGTTTGGTACAGTGGGAGCGATCGCCCCATTATTCAACACTTTACTTTCTAGTCTAGGTGCATCGATTACCTTTATGTTAGGCGCGATCGCTTTAGTCTTGGGCGCATATATTTTGCAAATATTCACTCCCAAACAGAATTTTGTTCCGGCTATATATCATCAAGATAAATCTGCAACTGCGCCGAATGTGTTGTTAAGCTTGATTTTTGTCATCGGTTTAGCCACAGGATTTGAAATTAACCTGTTATTTGCCATTTTTCCCCAAGAATTACAAACTCAACTCCCAGGATTGCAAGTAGAATTTATCGCCTCTGAGATACTGTTAGTCTCAGCAATTGCATCTGTACCTTTAGGAGATTGGACAGCAGATTTAGGTGCAAATAAATCGATGTTGCTGGGTCTGGGAACAATGACAGGCTTGATGGGGTTAACAATATTAAACGATAATTATATTTTGGCGATCGCCTTAATTCTGGCTTTCGGGATGAGTTTTAGTTTAGTGTTGATCAGTATGATTCCCTTCGCACTAGGCAAACTACCCACAACTCAGGCTGGTTTGGGTACAGGTTTATATTTTGGTGGTAGTGCTGGCGGAACGGCGATTGTTTCACTATTAATCAAACAACTTGGTCTAACATCTGTCGGTGCATTTTTATTGGCGGAAGTTGCTTTTTTAGTAGTAACTTTGTGTATTCTTTTGTGTAAGAAAGTTTCTCGAATCGGGACTGGGGAATAAAACATTGAAATGGCTGTCTATTATAGGTATTGGCGAAGATGGATTACAGGGTTTAAGTGCGATCGCCCGTTCTATAATTGCTCAAGCTGAGGTTATTATGGGAGGCGATCGGCATTTGGCCATGCTTCCCAGTGATGACCAGCACCAAAAAATTTCTTGGACTTCTCCTTTTACCGCATCAATCGCAGAAATTATCAGCCGTCGTGGTCAGCAAATCTGCATCTTAGCCAGCGGTGATCCTCTATGTTACGGCGTTGGTGTCACATTAACCAAACATATTCCCATCTCAGAAATCACAATTATTCCCGCACCTTCAGCTTTTAGCCTTGCTTGCGCCAAACTGGGATGGTCATTAACTGAGGTAGAGACTTTAAGTTTATGCGGTCGTCCTGCGAGTTTGCTTCAGTCTTATATTTATCCCCAAGCCAAGTTATTAATTTTGAGCGCTGGTAAGGAAACCCCGCAAATTGTGGCAGAAATCCTCAAAAGTCGGGGTTACGGTGAGAGTAAAATGATTGTCTTAGAACGTATCGGCGGGATTCACGAACGGATAATTGTCAGTACAGCCGCAGCTTGGAGTGAAACAGAAATTGCTGATTTGAATACCATCGCCGTTGATTGTATTGCTGATATTGGCGTTGTCGCTTTACCAAGATTACCAGGATTGCCAGATCATGCCTATCATCACGATGGACAATTAACCAAACGAGAAGTCAGAGCGATTACTTTATCAACCTTAGCACCCTTACCAGGAGAACTTTTGTGGGATGTCGGCGCAGGTTGTGGTTCAATTTCCATTGAATGGATGCGAAGCCATCCTCGGTGTCGAGCGATCGCCATTGAACAAAATTCATCTAGACTGCAATATATTGCCGATAATGCCACAGTTTTGGGTACACCCAACCTAGAAATTATCGCCGGAAAATCGCCATCAGCTTTACCAGGCTTACCCACCCCAGACGCTATTTTTATTGGTGGTGGAGTTACAGCAACTGGATTATTTGATATTTGCTGGTCAGCACTACCCCCTGGTGGTCGTTTAGTTGCGAACGCCGTCACCATCGAAAGTGAGCAAACCTTATTTCAATGGTACGAAAAAGTTGGTGGCAGTTTTACCCGGATTGCTATTCAAAAAGCAGAACCCATTGGTAAATTCCTCGGATGGCGTGCGATGTCTCCTGTTACCCAATGGATAGCAGTTAAATAATTTTCGATTCAACCCACCTGCGTGAGTTTTCCAGTCATTTTGCTTAAATTAACTTAATATCAATGTGATTAAAAAGCCTCACCAATTTTAAGAAAATTCACCCGAATATTACGACACATTAACGGTGTTCACATTTGGTAAATACACATAGTAATTAAAATTGCCGCGTGCTAAATTAAATTCAAGGTACAAAAAGGTTAAGTTTAAGTGAAATAAAAAACTTGAAATTAGAGCCTGTACCTCCTGCTCTAAGATTCACGCGATCGCAACTCAACTATCACATCCTATGGAAGTGTTTTCGCCTTAATTCTATTGATTTTATTGGAGGTTTTTGAACATACAGCCAGAAATGCCTGCCTATTTAGAATCAAGGATGTTGAAGTCTGAGAACAACGATTGCATTTGTCCACCTTATTTGAGTTAATTCTTCTGTTTTTTCAATCTTCTCGAACGATTGCATATTGTTTAATAAACCGCCTGTAGTTACTGATGTTGATCGGTCGTAACTTAGGCGGTTAATAGTTTTTAGCAAAGAATTAACAACAAATTACTATTGACTATTGACAAACTAGAGTAATCACCGTAACTTCCGGTGGGCAAAACAAGCGTCCTGGTCGATAAGTTCCTAAACCACGATTAACATATAACTGATTATTTGCTACTTTGTGAAATCCTTGCGCCCATTCCCAATATCTTACTACTTTAGAACAATCATCAAATAAAAATGGCACCCGTCGGCGCAGTTTTTTTGGTAATTGCTTGAGTAACTTCTTGTAATAAAAAACCGCAGGGCCAAAACCGGGAATGACAATATGACCCCCATGCGTATGACCTGATAGCTGTAAGTCAACGCGCCACTGTTCTAATATCTTGGCAGTATCAGGATTATGAGAGAGAACAATCCGGGGTGTTAGTGGGTCTAGTTGCTGCATCACAGGTACAGGATTAAACTCCCGCGACCAATAATCAGCTAAACCGACTATAGGTAATTCTTCGCCGAGAGGATAGGCGATTTCATTCCACAGAACATGAACTCCAATACTAGCGAAAGCATTTGTAACTTCTGCTTGGGAGTGGTTGTAGTGGATGTCATGATTACCAAGTACAGCATAAATCCCGCAGCGACTTTGCAGATGTTTGAGCCGCATCACCAGTTGATGAATTGGGCTAGGATCATCAGTGACATAATCACCCGTTAAGACAATTAAATCAGGTTCTACTTCATTTGTAACTGCGATCGCTTCTTGCAACATTTCTTCCGAAAGGCGCATTCCATCATAGTGAAAATCTGATAACTGTACTAATGTTGTACCTGCTAAAGATTGCGGCAGTCCGGCAATCTTAACCGTTATTTTATCTACACTTAAACGTCCCGTAAACAACCAGTGCATAGTGCAGAAACACTCCTCATAGCAGCGTTTACAGCTTATCAAATAACAAAAACCATCTTAAAAAATAGTAAAAATTTAATCACAATTTATTCTCTTTGTAGGGTAATCAATGTCACTTCTGGCGGACAAAATAGCCTTCCTGGAGAATAAGTTCCTAAACCACGATTGACATATAGCAGATTGCTTCCTACACGATGTAAACCCTGCGCCCATTCCCAATGACGGAGGACATAATTTTCTCGGCGTAATAATGGAAAGTAACGGCGGATTTTGTAGGGGATTTTTTGGACTATTTTTTTGCGATAAGCTATAACCGCCCCTAAGCCAGGAATCACGATTTGACCACCATGACTATGACCAGATAACTGCAAATCTACCCGCCATGCTTGTAATATTTCCGCCGTATCAGGGTTATGAGATAACACAATTCGGGGTATATTTGGGTCTAGTTGCTCCATTACTGACCCAGGATTGAATTCTGGTGAATAACGATCTGCGAGTCCCACTAGCGCTAATTCATTACCAAAAGGATAGACAACTTCATTCCATAAAACATGCACACCAATGTTAGTTAAAGCTTTGGTAATTTCTGTTTTTGCATGTCGGTAATATATGTCATGATTACCGAGTATGGCATAAATACCAGCTTGAGCTTGCAATTGCTTTAATTTTAAAACTAGTTGATGAATTGGTTGCGGACTAGTTGTAACATAATCACCTGTTAAGATTACTATATCTGGTTTTAGTTGGTTGCTAAATGCGATCGCCTTTTCTAACATCTCATCAGACAAAGCCACACCATCATAATGAAAATCCGACATCTGCACCAACTTCTTACCTTGTAAAGATGCAGGTAGACCCGCAATCTTAACCGTTAATTTTTCAACAGTCAACGGCCCAGATAATAACCAGTGCATAATAGTTTGAATAAACTTCAATAATAGCGTTTAAAGTCTAGCTAACAATCCGCCATTTGAAAGTTGCAGGTTAAACACTTTTGAGAAACTTGATAAATCTTGATTCAACCCTGTGTTTCTGTGTTTAGTATAAAAAATCAATTATATGAGCAAATCAAGGAATAATTGCTGACTTAGGGAAACAATTACCAAGTAAATTTAACAACAAAGTGAAAATAATCACAACATTAGTAGAGACTTTCGCTGATTTACTGATAAATGAGGGTGAAGTGCGATCGCCAGCAGATAAATACATCCGATAAGAGGTTGTTTGAAAAGTATTTTTGGTAACATCAAAGCCTCTCTCCGAAACGGAGAGAGGTTTGGAGAGGGGTTGTTGGTATACTTTACGACTTTTCAAACATCCTACAAGTTTTCTAGACAATAGAATCTCCACCTTCTTGATTAAGACTTAAGCGTAAAACTGACAGTCCTAAAATTATTAAAAATAATATCAACCCAATTGTGCAAGCATAGCTAATATCTAAATTACTAAAAGCTTGTTCGTATAAATAATAAACAATAGTTTTAGAACTATCGAGTGGCCCGCCTTGGGTCATAATATAAACTTCTTCAAAAACCTTAGTTGCAGAAATAGCCGAAATTACTGCTACTAAAGCTAAATAAGGTCTCATCAAAGGTATTGTAATATCCCAATGTTTGCGAATACCATCCGAGCCATCAATAGCTGCGGCTTCATACACATCAGCGGGGATGGATTGTAACCCAGCTAAATAAATTACCATGTAATAGCCTAATCCCTTCCAAATAGTCACAGCCATCACACTGGCTAAAGAAATGGGAACAATCCCCAAAATTTTATCTGGACTAGTTAGCCAAGGAATTCCTTCAGGGAAAATTCCCAAAGTTTTTAGCCACTGATTAAGTAAACCGTTTTCTGCATACAACCATTTCCAGGCTATACCTGCAACTACCATTGAAATTACCACTGGTGTGTAATATGCGGCTCTAAACCAACTAACGCCCCGGAGTTTTTGATTAACCAAAATTGCTAACCCTAAAGGAGCAATCACCAAAATTGGTACTACACCCACCAGATAAAGAAAAGTGTTTTCTAAAGTTTTCCAAAAAACTGCATCCTTCCACAAACGCAGGAAATTAGTAAAACCTATCAACTGTGGCGGTTGGGAAATATCTTCGTAGCTGGTGAAACTGAGGTAAAAGGCTTGCAATGCAGGCCAAAATACAGTTAACCCCAACAGCACTAAAGCAGGTAGCAAAAACAAGTACGGGGTGAGTCGTTGTTGGATGATAATCCAATCTTTAGATGTCAGTTGACTCATAACAGTATTGGTGAGACGGCAAAGCTAACTCATATTACACGAACAGATGGGGTTGGAGAGCGATCGCTCAAACATCATCTAAGTACTTTTGGGTATGTAGCTGTATTAATCACTTAAATTGATTAATTTAAAAAATAATAATATTTGTACTTATCAGAGGAACAGCATAAATTAAACCCATAGACAAAAACACAGACAGCAATCACCCACGGAGGTAAATTATGAATCCAGTAGTTAGACCAAAATCAGAGCCACATCAAATGACACCTGAAGAATTAACTCGTGGACAACACCTGGCTGATAAACTCGCATCTCAGGTAGGTTCTTGGAAATTTCTGATTTGCCAAAGTACCATTTTAGCTGGATGGGTGGGAATGAACTTAGCGCCAGGAGTTCCCCATTGGGATGAGTCGCCATTCATTATGCTCAACTTGGTTTTTTCATTCGCTTCAGCTTACACAGCACCCATAGTTTTGATGAGTCAAAACCGTCAGTCTGATACTGACCGCCGCAACGCTGAAATTGACCATCAAGTAAACTTACGCGCCGGACAAAACATCGAATTACTTCATGAAAAGTTAGATACCTTGCACTCGCAACAAATCGCTGAACTAACTCAAATCGTCAAAGAACAACAGCAAATGCTGCGAGAAATGAAAGTAAATTTAGCAGCTACTTCTAAAGAAATTAAAGATAATCGAGTCGCCTTAGCACCAGGACTGATTGTACAAATTAACGATAAATTTCCTAAAGCAACACCTGTTAAACAAGCCAGCAAACACGATAAATCAATTGTCGATAATGCCAAAGTTATTGATCAATACATTCATCGATAATCATGAATTACCAACAGTGAGAGTCTAAATTTTAAATATCTCGATCCTGTTCTAGAATAAAATCTTGACTCTGCCACTCAAACGTATAACTAGCATTATCATACAATCACATATTTGAATTGCTTCAGCAACTCAATTAACTTGCAAGGCTACAACTCCACATTTAACAAAGTAGCAACTTACCCAGTATTTGCAGACATCAATCAAGCATAACAGACACAAGCTCAATGTGTAGATAAAGGAGAAAGATAAATGAATGGAATCATGTCGGGAATTCCTACGGGAATAACAGCTTTTACCGCTACAAACTTAGATGATTTAGTCATCCTAACGCTGTTATTTTCGCAAGTAAATGCCAATTTCCGTCGTCGGCACATTGTGATTGGTCAATATCTTGGTTTTATTACATTGGTAATTGCTAGTTTAGCTGGTTTTTTAGGTGGTTTAATTTTGCCATCGCATTGGATAGGTTTTTTAGGTTTTGCACCCATCGCTATTGGCTTAAATCGTCTACTAAATCCAGATAAAGATACTTCTTCAACAACAGAATCAGAGCAAGAGTTAACTAAATCTTCGCCCTTCGCTGGCTTATTATCTCCCCAATCTTTTAGTGTGGCTGCTATTACTATTGGCAATGGTAGTGATAACATCAGTATTTATATGCCATTGTTTGCAAATGCTGATTTTTCTAGTTTACTAATTATTATTGCAGTATTTTTAGCACTCGTTGGTGTTTGGTGTTATGGAACATATAAACTTACCTGTCAACCTGCTATTTGTAATTTAATTTCTCAATATGGCAATAATATTGTTCCCTTTGTGTTAATTGGTTTAGGAGTATTCATCATTTTAGATAGTGCTTCTTTACATCCCATTGCTTTAGCATTTAGCTGTTTAGTATTGATGGGATTAGTCAAACTGTATGGCATCAACACACAGATAGAAACATCTGCCGATGTTGACTGGTAAATTTAGTTATCAATGTTTGTTAACAAATTTTGTACACTCAAGAGGATAAATATCATGAAACTACTCCGCATTGCTCTTGTTTCTTTAGTACTTTTAGTAAATTTAGTCATCGCTCCACCTTCTTGGGCTAGTAAACCAAATCTGACACAAAGTACTGATTACACCGAAGTTACCCAAGCAATTGATAACTTGGTGAAATTAAAAGAAACTCCTGCTGACTCGCAATATACACCAGAACAAATTGAACGGAAATTAGGTGATTTGAAATTACAAAAATATATTTTAGAAACAGCAAGAAATTGGGCGCAGTGTCGTAATGAAACAGGTAAAACTCTTGCTGTCTATGGACATAAACCCAAAAAAATAGCGCAAGGCAATACTCTCTACTTTTTAGGTAATGGTCAAGTTACAGATGATGATTGGGATTGTGATGGTGTTTATCTACCAGTTGGGACTAAATTACCTGGTGATATTGAAGGCTTAACAGAACCTTTGGCTATTAAAGTTGTGGATGGTACTCAATTAGTTGCAACAACTAATCCAGAAACAGGTGTGGTTGAATTTAATGTGACCCCAGCCAATGTTTTGAAAGCAGGTGATATTAATTGGTTAATGCCTAACTTGACTCAAGCTGATATTGATGCCAAAGTTCCTGATGCACCAATTGAAGATTAAAGTTAGTTGAATTTATGTGTGAATGACCATATACCCGACTTCTTTAAGAAGTCGGGTATATAAGTTTATTTATTAGCCTGAAGCATATTTAAATTTATACGGCAGAAATGGCACAAACTTGTAAACCAACTGGTGTTTGAATAATTACAGCTTCCACACCAAAAACTTGAGCGATCGCCTGTGGTGTTAAAACTTCTGCTGGTGTACCAACTCCCCAAAGTTTTCCTTGTTTTAATAAAGCAATGCGAGAACTATAACGTGCAGCTAAATTTAATTCATGTAACACTGTGACTATTGTTAATTCCTGTTGTTGATTTAAATCTTTTAGCAGTTCTAATAATTGCAATTGATAATTAATATCTAAATAAGTTGTAGGTTCATCTAATAATAAAACTTTTGGTTCTTGTGCCAATGCCAGAGCTAAAAATGCGCGTTGTCTTTCACCACCAGATAGTTGTTCGACTGGGCGATCGCGCTTATCTTCTAGCTGTGTTTTTTCAATTGCTACATCAACTTTTTGCCAATCTTGTGCTGTTAATTCCCATTGCCACCAAGGTTGATGAGGTGTTCGTCCTAAACTCACTAATTGTCTAACATTTAAGCCCACTGGCACAGTTTGTTGTTGTGGTAATAGTGCCAATTTCTGCGCTACTACATTCGGCGGTTGAGAATGAATTGCTTTACCGTCAAGCAAGACAATTCCCTGTTGTGGTGCCAGAATTCGACTTAATAATTTGAGTAATGTTGATTTACCAGAACCATTAGCACCGACTAAACTTAACCATTCTCCTGTTTGCAAGGTGAGGTTAATATTCTGCACAATTGGTTCTGCGGTATAACCACCAGTGAGATTTTGCAGTTCTAGAGGCATTTTAAGACAGACGTAAAATTCGAGAAATTAGATTTGACTTTTCTTCAACTACCGTATACACACAAGTTTTTGAGAATTGCTACCCAATAAGATAAATTAATTCTTACAGTTAATACATTAATCATGTGAGACGGCGCATTAACAATGTAACTTGATAGATCAATAATGTGAGACAACACATCAACAATGTAACTTGATACATTAATAATTTGCAGCACCGCACTAACGATGTAACTTGATACATTAATAATGTGAAGCGACGTTATTACATTGCCAATTAAGCAACTTGTGTGTACATCATAGCTTTTAGGAAAAATAGGTTGGAAGAGAGATTTGTCTTACTAAAATTAAGACTTACCCAATCCAGATGAACGACGATATAGCAACCAGATAAATAAGGGTGAACCTAACAAAGCAGTCACAGAACCGACGGGTAGTTCTACCGCCCCTAATCTAGAGAGTAAATCTGCAAAGGTGAGTAACCATGCACCCGCTAGGGCTGACAGTGGTAAAACAAAGCGGTGATCTGTACCCACTAGTAGCCGGACTCCATGCGGTACTACCAAACCAACAAAGCCAATCAAACCACTGATGCTAACTGCACCAGCGGCGAGTAAAGTTGCAACGCCACCAATTAACAAACGCGATCGCGTTAATGATACACCCAAGCCAACGGCTAAATCATCTCCTAACGCCAGCACATTCACCGACCGCGCCAGCAACCAACCGCCCAGCAACGCCACAATAATATAAGGCCCCGCAGTCGTAATTTCTTTCCATCCCCTAGCGTTTAAGCTACCCACCAACCAACTTAAGGCTACTTGAATTTGACCATCTTCGGCGAGTAACAATAATGTACTTTGTACTGCACCCAATAAAGAACTAACCGCCACACCGCCTAAAATCAACCGTTCAATGGAAATTCCCGAACCTGCACGACCGAGAAAAATCACTATAGCTGAGGTCAAAATTGCCCCAAGCCACGCGGCTAAAGGAATAGCAATGGGAAAGACGTGCAAAGTGATCATCACAATCACAATTAATCCTGCACCTGCGGAAATTCCCAAAATAAAAGGGTCAGCTAGACTGTTGCGTAACATTCCTTGCAGTAGTGCGCCAGACATTCCCAAAGCTGCACCCACAATTACAGCAGCGATGATCCGGGGAAGTCGCAAATCCCAGATAATAGTTTGGTTAGTGGGATCGCCTCGATGCAGAATCGCTGCCCACAATTGCGAAAAACTTAGGGGTACTGCGCCTTGAGACAGGGACAGCGCTAGAGTAATAATTAGCGCTGTACTAATGAGCAAAACAGCCCAGAGTATGCGGTTTTGAGTAACAGCGGCTAGTAACGGGATTTTCATTCACAGACGTTAATTTCTGGTGCAATCGCTGTTATTCTACCTTACGCACCAACTTAAACGGCGGTTGGATCTTCACTGACTTTCACAACTAACTTGCCAAAGTTTTCCCCCCGCAATAAACCAATAAAAGCACGGGGCGCATTTTCTAAACCAACTACAACATCTTCTTGATATTTCAATTGACCAGATTTTAACCAACCCGCAACATCGCTGACAAATTCATTAGCGCGGTGTTGGTAATCACTGACTAAAAAACCTTTGATTAAAGCGCGTTTAATCAACAGAGGTCTTAAATTAGGGCCAGGAGGCGCAGATGTGGCATTATATTCGGAAATTAACCCAACTAAAGGAATCCGCGCCCCCAGGTTGATTTGCTGCAACACAGTTTCTAATATCACCCCGGCGGTATTATCAAAATAAACGTCAATGCCATCAGGTGCAGCTGCTTTCAATGCTGCATCAAGTTCTTGAGTTTTACGATTAATCCCCACATCAAAACCTAATTCTTTGACTATATAATCTCGCTTGTCATCACTGCCGACAATGCCAATGACTCGACAACCTTTGATTTTGGCAATTTGACCGGCGACTGCACCTACAGCCCCAGAAGCAGCGGAAACTACGACGGTTTCACCTGCTTTGGGTTGACCGATATCCAAAAGCGCCGTGTATGCAGTTAAGCCAGGCATACCCAACACACCCAAACTATAAGATAAAGGTGCTTGGTTGGGATCAAGTTTCCGCAGTGTCTCGCCTTTAGCTACGGCGTAAGTTTGCCAACCGTTCCGACTCAGGACGAAATCTCCGGTTTGAAATTGTGGATGATTTGATTGAATAACTTGGCTGACTGTACCGCCGACAACTACTGAATTTAATTCCACATTTGCTGCATAAGACTCACCCTCGCTAATCAAACCACGCATATAAGGGTCGAGAGATAAATAAATTGTCCGGCTGAGAACTTCACCTTCACCGGGTTGAGAAATTGGTGCTTCCGCTAAGGTGAAATCACTTTCTTTTGGTTCACCGACTGGGCGGCTTTTGAGCAAGATTTGTTTGTTAATTAAATCAGACACAAGTTATTCCTTTATAAATTAAATTACTCTCTGGAGTTGTTGATCAACTCGGCAATTTCTATCCGGTTTCCACCAGGATCACGAATAAAAAAGCGATTAAATCCCGGAATTGGTGTTCCTGGCAGAATTTCTACATCATAGGCTTTTAAATGCTCGGCAAACCCATACACATCATTGACTCGAAAACAAATATGTCGTCTAGATGCTTGATTGTTAGCGTTTGCTTCTCGACTAACATGGATTTCTGTGTTTCCTAACAGATACCACCCGCCAGAATCACTCGCTTCAGGTGGATTAATTGCTTGTAATCCTAAAACTTGGCTGTAGAAAAATAATATTGCCTCCTCAACTTCAAGTGGATAAGTCATTTGTATATGATGAACTGCCTCAAGTTTCATATTCATTCTCCCGTTGGTAGAAAATTACCATTCACCTTTAAACTCGGTTAATTCTGACAAGGGGCTTGCCTTTACACGAGGTTTGTGGAATACTACTTTTAAAATACGGCAAATCGGTAAAGATTTAGTAGTATTTATCAAGAAACATCATAAAAATCTTGTCCTCAAAGGAATTGCGGACTAATCCTTAAGATGACAAACACAGGAATTCGGACTAATCAAGTTAAAGTCCCAAATGGAGATTTGCAGATTGATGCTTATCTAGCGCAACCTGCAAAAGAGGGTAAATTTCCCGCCGTCATTGTGATTCAAGAAATCTTTGGAGTCAACATCCATATTCGGGAAGTTGCGGAAAGATTGGCTAGTGAAGGGTATGTGGCGATCGCACCAGCGTTGTTTCAACGAACTGCGCCTGGTTTTGAAGCGACTTACACCCCTGATGATATTCAACGAGGTCGCGCCGCCAAGGATCAGACCAAAGCCGAAGAGATATTGAGTGATATTCAAGCGGCGATCGCCTATTTGAGAACTTTACCAAATGTCCTAGGAGATGCGATCGGTTCTATTGGTTTCTGTTTTGGTGGTCATGTTGTTTACTTAGCTGCCACCTTACCAGATATCAAAGCCACAGCTTCTTTCTACGGTGGAGGAATTCCCAACTCCACACCCGGCGGTGGAGAACCCACAATTACCAGGACTCCAGAGATTAAAAACCCAATTTATGCCTTCTTTGGGACAGAAGATAAAGGCATTCCTTTAGAACAAACCGAACTAATCGAAGCGGAATTAAACAAACACCGAATTCCCCATACAATCTTCCGCTATTCTGGTGCAGAACATGGCTTTTTTTGCAATCATCGCGCCAGCTACAATGCTGAAGCTGCTGCTGATGCGTGGAACCATGTTTTAGAACTGTTCCAAAAAAATTTGCAATTGCAGCCAGTCTAAACCTGAATCGCTTGTTCAGCATCACTTCCTACCTCCAACTCCTCCAATAACAACCTCTGCCATAAATTTGATGATTGGTAATTATTAATTACCAATCTTTACTTGTGTAGAGTTTGTCATATTTAGTTCACATTTAAATCATCCCATTAACTCATTTTTTGGGAAATTTATGAAGTCAGTTTTTACTGGCTTTGATTTATCGTGTCTACCTTTTGATTCATCTTTTTATAACCATGACCACATCTGTTAAACAACCAAAAATCAATATTTTTCAGCGTGTTTCTTTATTCATACTTCCAGGAATATTTACCATTTCAACAACCTTAGTTAGTTGTTCAGTTGATACTCCAAAAGCAGAAAATAAAACCGCAGGTTTTACAACCAAAGTTGTCCATCTGGGCTATCAAAGCTCTGGAGATTTGGTGAGGTTAAAAGGTGTAATTGAAAAACGTTTGCAGCCCTTGGGTGTTAGTGTAGATTGGGCGCAGTTTGCCGCTGGGCCACAACTAATGGAAGCAATGAATGTGGGTAGAGTTGACATTGGCTCTGTGGGGGAAACTCCACCCATATTTGCTCAAGCGGCTGGCACAGAATTAGTTTACATTGCCAGTAATAAACCTAGTACTGGTCAAGGCAGTGGAATTATCGTGCAGAATAATTCTCCAATTAAGACTTTGGCAGACTTGAAGGGTAAAAAAGTAGTTTTTCAAAAAGGTTCAGCATCACATTATTTATTACTCAAAGCCTTAGAAGAAGGCGGGTTAAAATATAGTGATATTCAACCAATTAGTTTGCCACCAACCGAAGCAAGAGCAGCATTTATTCAAGGAAAAATCGAAGCTTGGGTAACTTGGGATCCTTACTTAGCATCAGCCCAAAAAGTTGCCAATGCCAGAGTTCTGAGAGATGCCAGCGGTATTGCCACCCAAGGGGGATATTATATGGCATCACGCAAATTTGCCACTGAAAATCCAGAGTTAGTGCGAGTAATTCTCGAAGAAATTAATAATGTGGGTAAATGGGCAGAACAGAACACCGACGAAGTGGTAAAAATCACTGCGCCGCATCTCAAATTAGATCAAGACATTTTAACCACAATGATTAAACGGCGGACTTATGGTTTAAGACCAATCACGCCAGACATCATGGAAGGTCAACAAAAAATAGCTGATTTATTTGCCCAAGAAAAAGTAATTCCTCAACCCATTGATGTCAAAGCCGCAATGTTAACTAGCGAACAATATGCAGCTATAACACCAAAAACTATTAGCCAACGATAAGACTATGGAAATATTTTGGTACTTACCAACTCAGGGCGATGAGCGTTATTTAGGCACAACAATTGGCAGACGACAAGCTAATTATCCCTATATGCAGCAAATCGCCCAAGCTGTGGATAAATTAGGCTACGGCGGGATGTTAATTGGGACTGGACAAAAGCAGGATACATGGATTGTGGCTGCTTCGTTGATTCCGGTTACACAAAACCTGCGGTTTTTAGTTGCCTTTCGTCCGGCGATTATGTCACCTGCATTATCTGTGAGGATGGCTGCAACCTTTGACCAACTTTCTCACGGTCGTATTATTTTAAACGTAGTGACTGGTGGCGATTCTCAAGAATTAGCCAAAGATGGCGTTTTCTTAGATCATGATCAGCGTTATGAACTGACGGATGAATTTTTAACAATTTGGCGATCGCTCATGCAAGGCGACGAAGTAACATTCAATGGTCGTCACCTAAAAGTTGCCGGCGCGAAACTGCAATTTCCAACCGTACAGAAGCCTTACCCCACATTATATTTTGGTGGTTCTTCTGATGCAGCTTTGCAAGTTGCAGCTAAACACATTGATGTGTATTTAACCTGGGGCGAACCACCAGCCCAAGTAGCCGAAAAAATTAGTAAAGTCCGTAGATTAGCCGCTGAACAAGGGAGAACAGTCCGCTTTGGTATTCGGATGCACGTTATCGTTCGGGAAACTACTCAACAAGCTTGGGATGCAGCTAACGAACTGATCAAATATCTAGATGATGAAACAATAGCATCTGCCCAAAAACGCTTTTCCCAGTCGGAATCGGCCGGACAACGGCGGATGGCGCAGCTACACAGTGGTAGCCGCCACAACTTAGAAATTAGCCCAAATTTATGGTCTGGTGTGGGTTTAGTGCGGGGTGGTGCAGGTACAGCCTTAGTCGGAGATCCAGACACAGTAGCAGCGAGAATTCTGGAATATGCTGATTTAGGAATTGATACCTTCGTATTCTCCGGCTATCCCCATTTAGAAGAAGCTTATCGGGTGGCTGAATTACTATTTCCCCGCTTACCACTCCAAACTACTCAAATCGCCATACCACAGCAGTTACCAACACCCTTTAACGAGTTTGTCACCAAGACAGACTTACTCAAACCCCAACCTGTGTAGTTGCAGGCGATCGCACTTGTGTTTTTACCATGATGTACAAACTCCCGTTTCTCCAAAGCTGGGCAAAAACAATATTGGAAAACAGCTTGATGTCTAATGTTTAATCTCAAATTGCTCTTTACCACAACTAAGATCGGTATTTTTAATTTGCGGATCAGTGGGTTTATTTTGGCTTGGGGAATTAGTCTCACATGTAATTGTTATTGTTAATATGTCATTATTTTTCGAGTTTACATCTGGTATAACAGCGACAGCACTAACATAACTTTTCAGTCCTGATAAACTCGAAACTGCATAAAAATATGTAATTTCATGTTTTTTAGGACTATTTATAGTTTTGACAAAAAAGTTGTATTTACCCATTTTAGGTTCAATATTTGTTTGCAATTCACTTAAAGATGTAGAGAATCTTTCATGGTTTAAATAATAACTTTGTTGAGCTTGATTAAAGCTAGAGGCGGTACTCGTTCCTAATGCTTGAAACGCTTTACAACTCATGCCACAACCAAAAAACATATCATTAAATATAAAACACAGTAGTATCCCAATTCCAAGAAGAATTGCGGAACCTCCAATTAATCCTAAAAAGCATAGACCTAATATTAACCTCTGTTCAAAGTTCCGATACATAGGAATAAATATGCTAACAAAATATTAATTACTAAGTAGAACGGTGCAAATAAACAGAACTATGTAACGAAAAGTAAAGTAGCTTGAAAACCTCTACCCTCCTGCCTTGTCATAACGACAATTTTTAACACCGACCTACTTACTTTAAGATTACCCACAAACAATCCAAAGGCTATCATTACATAGCGTTAGTCAGATATATTAGGACAATTTGAAAGCTTGAATGCCAGGAATAGTAAGACTTTTTCTCTAGAAAGCTGCCTTCTGCTATATTTTATGTATTTCTAGATTCGCTATGATGCAGCATTATAGAGTGCATCCACTTTCGGCAAATAGCCCTGCGCTAAGGCGCACGCTACGCGAACAGACTGAAGTCTGGAGCTATACAAACTAAACCCGTGCAGGCGGGTTTCAGAGAGTCCGCCTTCGCGGACTTCGTTTGTGTAGCCGCGATTTCTAATCACCCGGTGTTTCTTACAAAAGTGGATGCTCCCAATTAAACAGATCACCAATGCTGATAATTCCCAGAGTCATGAGGTCAAAACAGTGGTAAATTCAACCGAGAACCGCTATATAATTTGTGATTTTTTCTCTGTTGAGAAACTGTTATGCTCAGGAAAATAAGTATAATCTCGGAATATTATTGTTAAGTTATGGAACCAGTAACCTTAACAGCCGTAGGAACTGCGATCGCTACTATAGTTTTAACTAAGGCTTTAGAAAAAACAGGCGAAAAGCTGGGAGAAGCAGCATTAGAAAAAAGTAACGAGTTAATTGCACAGCTACGCCAGAAAAATAAGCTGCCCTTGTTAGCGAATACTTCACAGGAAAACACACAGCAGGCGTTAGATTATGGTCAAGCTGTGTTGGAGTTGAAAGCAGCAGCCGATACAGATACCGAAATTGCTCAATCGGTGCGGGAAGTAGAAGCAACAATCAATCAAGATCAGTCCCAGACTGGTGAGAAAATTCAAAAATTAGCCGCAGAAATTCAAGCGCAGCCAGCAATTGTTAATAATTTTGCCAAGTTAGCAGAAAGTATCCAAGCTGAAAAAGGGTCAATGGTTGCCCAACAAATCATAATTAATAATCCACAAAACACATACAACTGACTACAGTCGCCCGAACAGGAACGGGTAAAGTCAAATCCTGAAATACCGCAAAATTTACCCTTGAGTGGGGTAGTTAAATTTGTGGGACGTGATGAAGAACTGGAAGAACTCCATAAACTATTGCAGGAAAATAACCAAGTTGCCATTGCGGCTATTTTGGGAATGGGTGGACTGGGTAAAACAGAACTCGCCTTGCAATATGCCATAAGACAGCGCGAAAACTACAAAGGGGGACTGTGCTGGTTACGCGCCAGAGAAGAAGATATTGGGTTTCAGATATTGAAGTTTGCCATAGCTAAGTTAGGACTAAAACCGCCAGAAGACCCGGATGTACTAAAGCCAGTTGATTTTTGTTGGTCACATTGGCACGATGGGAATGTTTTGGTAGTGCTGGATGATGTCAATGATTACGCCAAGGTAAAACAATATTTACCACCACAATCACCCAGGTTCAAAGTACTAATTACCACCAGGTTACAGTTAGACCTTCCCCAGTCATTACATCTACCTGTTTTCAGTGAACCCGCAGCACTGGAACTTTTACAAGAGTGGGTGGGAAGAGAAAAAGTGGCACAGGAATTAGTTGATGCAAAAGAAATTTGTCACCGTTTAGGTTATTTGCCTTTGGCGTTAAATTTGGTGGGGAGGTATGTAAAGAAGCGGAAACTCACTTTGGCAGAAATGTTGCGGCGGTTAGAAGCAAAAAAGGTAAGTCATGAGTCTTTAGCACGGGATGAAAAAGACCGCACTTGGACGCTAAATGTTGAACGGGGTGTTATTGATGCTTTTGAATTAAGTTGGGACGAATTAAGTGATAATGCCAAAGAATTAGCTGTTTTACTGAGTTTGTTTGCTCTAGCTCCTATTCCCTGGACACTGGTAGAAAGTGTAGAAACAGGTAAAGATGCTGAACAGTTGGAAGATAGCAGAGTTGAGTTAGAAGATTTGCATGTGCTTCAAGGAGAAGATAGTTATCAACTACATCAACTCATCCGGGAATTTTTTCAACTCAAGCAGGCTGAGTTTAATCGGGTTGAGGAATTTAAGCGATCGCTTTCTCAGGTAATGGTAGCAGTTGCTAAGGATATTCCTTATACTCCAACCCTTGAGCAAATTAAAAACTTCGCCCCAGTAATACCTCACATAGCTGAAGTAGCTAACAATTTCATTGAATATGTTAGTGATGATAATGTGATTATGCCTTTCATCGGTAATGCTTGGTTTTATAGTGGTCAAGGATTATATGATCAGGCTTTCCCTTGGTGTGAGGAGTGTTTAAAAGCTACTATAAAGCGTCTAGGTGAAGAACATATTTATGTTGCTACCAGCCTCTACAATTTAGGAGGACTCTACCATTCTCAAGGTCAATGCAAAGAAGCAGAACCCCTGTATCAGAAAGCTTTGGCACTCAGACAACATCTTCAGGGAGAAGAAAATCTTGATGTTGCCCAAATTCTCAACAGCCTGGGATTACTTTACACTTATCAACGTAAATACAGAGAAGCCAAATCAAATTGTTATAAAGCTTTGATAATCAGACGACACCTGCTGGGAAAAGAAAATCTTGATGTTGCCCAAAGCTTCAACAATTTAGGATTACTTTATGCTTCCCAACGTCGATATAGAAAAGCAGAACCTCTATACCAGAAAGCTTTGGCACTTAGACGACACCTGCTGGGCGAAAAACATCTTGATGTTGCCCAAAGCCTCAACAATTTGGCGTTACTTTACAAATCCCAAGGAGAATACTACAAGGCAGAACCTCGGTACCTAGAAGCGTTGGAAATACAACAAGACTTGCTTGGCAAAGAACATCATACTATTGCCACTACCCTCAACAACCTAGCTGGACTCTATGACTCCCAAGGCAGATACAGCGAAGCTGAACTATTGTATAGCCAAGCTTTAGATATTTTTGAGCGGCGTTTAGGTGCAAATCATCCTAATACTGTTAATACTCGTGATAATTTAGCAAATGTGCGCGATTATCTCTCATGAGAACACGAAATTTTACCTTCCCAATCTCATCACTCTAGCTTTTATCTCCAAGTTTCCTGTTTTGAACTCCAAGTTTCATGTTCTAAACCTGAACATTCGTGTTGCAAACGAGAATGTTCCTGTTTAAAACGAGAACCTTCCTGTTTCCAGTGAGAATGTTCCTGTTTCAAACGAGAATCTTCTAGTTCTGAGGTCGAATGATGATGTTATGAAGGTGTAGGGGGAGCATCATCAAGTAAATTTACGGACGATAAGTTGAGTATAACGGGTTTGTTTTGAGTGTGGCGATCGCTTAAAACAAACACTATGAGCGATCGCTTGTGAGAATTGAGAGATATAGCGGTAGTCAGTTTTTATTCAAAATCCCAATACCTGCATTGATTTTTCTAGTACTTCTTTAGGGCGAAAAGGTTTAGTCAGATATAAGTCAGCACCAACTTCAATTCCTTTCTGCTTATCAAATTCTTGCCCTTTTGCTGTCAACATCACGATATAAACTTCATTCATTTTGAGGTCATGTTTCACTATCTGACAAACTTCCAAACCATTCATTTTTGGCATCATTACATCAAGAAAAACTAGGTTTGGTTGTTCAGTTTTAATAGTTTCTAGTGCTTCTTCTCCATTTCTCGCAGTTAAAAGTTCTACACCTTCATCTTCTAATGCTTCTAAAGCTTGTTCTAATAAAATTACGATGTTAGGTTCATCATCAACAATGAGAATTTTTTGCGTCATATAGTCATCCGATGCGATTTTTAAAATTATTTGTAAAAGTCTTTAAGAAAAGTATGAAGGATGAAGTTGAAATTTCATCCTCCTGCCTTGTTAATATTACCGATCAGACAGCATGATAAAAAATACATTTTCTAACTCTTTTTCAAACCGGAGGGTTTTCACCAGGTCGGTTTCATGGGAAAAGATGGAATCAATAATGATCATGTCAGGTTTAGCTGAACGAGCTTTGTTAATACATTCTTGCGGATCGGAGGCTTCAATCACGCTGTATCCTTGAGTTTGCAGAACATCTGATAAGGTTTTTAAGGTTGAGGCATTTTTATCAACCACCAATACTTTTTTGCTGGAAGTACCTTGAGAAAGTAGTGAACCAATTTCATTACGGAGTTGTTCTGTATTGATGGGCTTGGTGAGATAGCGATCGATGCCAATGTGATAGCCGCGTTCTTTGTTTTCAATAATTGACAGAATGATAATGGGAATATCTGCTGTGTTGGGGTCATTTTTGAGGACGGCTGCCACATCAAAGCCGTTGATTTGGGGCATCATCACATCTAAGAGAATCAAATCAGGCCGGGCGATTTTGATTTGATGAATTGCATCCATACCGTCTTTTGCTTCTCGAACTTTGTAGCCTTCGTTTTCTAGTTGCTGCCGCAATAATTCTCGAATATTGGCATCATCATCGACTACCAGAATGGTTTTACGGTTTTCGTGAAGTACTTTGTTGGTGGTAATGACATGTTCTTTGAGTTGCTTGACCAAAGCATCTAGATTGATTTGTCCATTGCTTTTGTCATCCTTGGCGTATATGGGAATCAGGAATGAGAAGACGCTGCCTTTGCCTGGTTCACTTTCTACCCAAATTCTGCCACCATGATGTTCAACAATTTGTTTGCAAATGGGCAATCCTAACCCTGTACCTTTGGGTTTGTCGGTGAGAGTGTCGCCAACTTGGCGGAATTTCTCGAAGACTTTGGGTTGGTCTTCGGGGGCAATACCGATACCTGTATCGATGACGCTGACACATACACCGTCGTTCTGTTGTTTGACACGACAGGTAACAGTCCCGGATTGAGTGAATTTCACCGCGTTAGAAATCAAGTTAATGAGGACTTGCAACAGTCGGTTGCGATCGCCTACTATTTGCGGTACTCCCGGTTCTATCTCGCTGACTAGTTGCAGGCCATTGGTTTCAAACAATCCGGCGGTAGAAGTCGTAGCCCAATCTAGTAACTCACTCGGATCAAGTGGTTGCATTTGCCATTCCACTTTCCCGGCTTCCATTTTGGCAATGTCTAAAACATCGTTAATTAAGGATGTCAGTCGTTCTGCTTCTGAAACAATAATATTTAAATTGTCACCCACCCGCTTAATTGTTTTTTGCAACTTGCGGTCTTCGGTAATCACCATTGGGAAGACATCGGTTTCCAGCTTTTCTTTAATAATGGAGGCAAATCCTAATACTGAAGTTAAAGGTGTCCGCAGTTCGTGGGAGACTGTGGAAATGAAGTCGGTCTTCATTTTGTCCACTTCTTTTTCTGCTGTTACATCCCGAATTAAAAGTGCTGAACCAAAGCAAGTAGCAGGTTCTTCCGCTGTGGTCTGTTTAAAGATAGCGGTCGCTACAGCCTGACCAATGCGTTCCTTGACTAAGGCAATTTCGGCGGCAAATGCTTCTTGGGGATGGGATTGAGTTTGTTCAATTAGATGTGCTAAACCTGGAATTGGTAGTTCCTGATAGTTGCCTTTGAGATCTGTCGGTCTTAATCCCTGCATTGCTAAAAAAGCCGGATTGAAGTGGGTAATTTGCCCTGACATATCCACTACTAACAAACCATCTGCTAAGTTATCCAAAATTGCATTTAACCCTTGGGCTTCAGCGAGGGTATCTTTGACTGCGGCTGTCCGTTCGGCCACTCTGGCTTCCAGTTCTTGATTGAGTTGGCGTAGAGCAATTTCGGCTTGTTTCCGGGCAGTAATATCAGTATTGATTTCCAATACCGCACAGGGTTCACCAGAGGCATCCCGTTGCAATGTCCATCGGCTCTGGACAGTAATCAGTTTGTCATCATGGGTAATATGTTGGACTTCACCTTCCCAATTACCTTGCTGTAATAACTCTGCGGTGATTTCTTCTTTGGGTTTGGGAAAGATTTTTTTGAGAAATGTGTAAATGTATTGGTCTTTAACTTCCTCCCGCGTCCAATGATAGAGCCTTTCCGCGCCTTGATTCCAGTAGGAGATTTTGTCAGTCATATCGCGGACAATGATGGCATCACCGGAATGATTCAACATATCCAATAAACGTTGATTTTCGGCTTCGGCGAGTTTGCGATCGTGAATATCGGTACAAGTACCAATCCATTCCCGGATGCTACCGTCTGCGGCTAAAACCGGAGTACCACAAACTGAGAAATAGCGGTAGATGCCATCTTTACGCCGCAACCTATATTCCGTTTGGTAGATACTGCGGTTTGCCACTGCTACATTCCAAGCTACTTGTGATTGATCACGATCATCAGGATGAATTGGATCAACCCAACCCCAACCAGCAACTTCTGCTTCAGTCTGACCTGTATAAGCTATCCAAGTCAGCATTTCACTGCTAATGCCCATACCTTCGGGAGTTGCGCCCCAAACAATTTGAGAAGTAGCAGTTACTAAAGAGCGATAGCGTTCTTTCAGTCTTTGATTTTCGGCTTCTGTTAGTTTGCGATCGTGAATATCGGTACAAGTACCAATCCACTCTCGCACATTACCATCATCTTCAATTACAGGTGCGCCCCAAACCCAAAAATAGCGATAGTTGCCATCTTTGCCGCGAATACGGTATTCAATTTGATATTGACTGAGGTTAGCGACAGCAATACCCCAAGCTTCTCCGGTGTAGCCGCGATCGTCAGGATGAACGGCATCAATCCAGCCTCCGTTCTCCGCTTCCGCTAAACTTTGCCCTGTGTAGGCTATCCAGTCGGTGAGTTCAAAGCAAATTCCTTCTGGTGTACTCACCCAGATAATTTGCGTGTTAGTTTTCACCAGAGAACGATATCGTGCTTCGCTCTTTTTTAAGATTTTTTCCGATTGTTGGCGTTCTTGTTGGGCTTTTCTCAGGTCGCTAATATCCTCGACACTCGACCAGATCAGCTTTTCCCCCTGATGTTCAATCATCACTGTGGAGATTTTAACTGCAACCAAATGCCCATCTTTATGGATATACTCTTGTTCATCAGATCTGTAGCATCCAGTTTTTTCAAGGTCTGCGATGATGGTTTGCTGGACAGTAACGTAGTTTTGAGAAATAATTTGCCAGTAGTTAAGGTGGAGAGTTTCTGGAACAGTGCGCCCCAAAATAGCTGCACAGACAGGGTTGATGTCAATCAAAGTTCCATCTATGCGCCACAGTATCAGACCAACGGGACATTTTTCTAAGAGATGACGATTCAATTCGTCAAGTTGTCGGCTAGACATATTGATAGTTTCCTGATGTTAATGGTGGATTTGGGTAGGGTTAGGGCAACAAAACCAGGACAACAATGTGGTGTAAAGCTTTAATAAAATTGGATGACGTTGAAACATTTGATAAATTTCATTTGGTGAAGTTGTGTCAATATCTGGATTCTGCTGTGAAAGTCTCCGGATCAGTTGACTATGGCGAATTAGTAGTTCAGTTGGGTTGAAGATGGGGGTTGTGGATGAAATAAAGCCTTCAGCATCAGATGTATAAGCTGATGGGGGAATGCTGGCGATCGCAGCCGCAGCAGAACTTTGACTATCCTCGCCTACTTCAGGGTTTTCTACGGCAAAATTCACCGGTATCTGTATCCAGAATTCTGTGCCTTGACCTGGTTGAGAACGACATTTGAGAAGTCCTCGGTGTCTATCCACAATAATTTGATGGCTGATGGCCATACCCAAACCAGTTCCCTTACCAATCTCTTTTGTCGTGAAAAATGGATCGTAGATGCGTTGTACAATCTCTTCCGGCATTCCTGGGCCGTTGTCAGCGATGCGAATTATCACCCACTGATTGTCTAGATTTTGGGTGCGAATGGTAATGGTCGGGCATGTCATTTTTTCTATGTCATTTGTCAATGGTGATTCCTTTAAGACTAATGACTCTTCTAAAGCATCAATGGCATTGGCCAAGATGTTCATAAACACTTGGTTTAACTGTCCGGGATAGCACTCAATTAGGGGAAGTTTGGCATAGTCTTTAATAATGGCAATTTCTGGGTGATTGGTAGTCGCTTTGAGGCGATGGCGGAGAATCATCAGCGTCCCGTCAATTCCATCGTGGATGTTGACTGCTGTCATTTGGGCTTCATCGTGACGAGAGAAGTTTTTCAGGGATTTGACAATTTCTACGATGCGATCGCTCCCTAGTTTCATTGAATCTAGGAGTTTGGGCAAATCCTCTATAATAAATTCCAAATCGATATTGTCTAATTCTGATTCCAGTTCTGGAGGAGCTACAGGAAAGCATTTTTGATACTCTAGCAGCAGATGCAATAAGTCTTGTGCATACTCGGAAACACACCGCAAGTTGCCGCAAATAAAGTTAACTGGATTGTTGATTTCATGGGCAACTCCGGCAATAAGTTGTCCCAAGCTGGACATTTTTTCGCTTTGGATTAATTGAGTTTGTGCTAGTTGCAAATCTTGCAGAGCCTGTTGGAGCCTTTCTGTTTGGGCTTTAGCTTGGGCTGTTGCTTGAATGCTTTGCTCATACAGCACAGCTTTTTCAATGGCTACTGCGGTTTGAGAGGCAAAAATACTCACAAGTTTGAGATGTTCGGCTTTATATGCGTCGATTTTGTTTGAGCCAATAGCGATCGCTCCTAGTATCCGTTCTTTGGCTTGCAATGGTACGCAAATTAGCGCATCAACGTTTTTTTCCCCCCATAATCGCGGATCTGCTTGCACATCATTAACGAGTTCTGCACGACCAGATTGCACAATGCTGCCAATAATGCCTTTAGCTGATGCTATTTGACTGTGGTCAAAAAACTTGCCAAAATCGGCAATAATTTCCAAGGTAGTTGCATCAGGGCTTAAGAGCATTAGCACCCCCGCAGATGATTCAATTAATTGACTCATTTCCTGAAGCACGAGTTGGGCAATTTGTCGCGTATCCAAACTCGTCGTTAGTTGAGTCGAGATGTCCTGAAACAAATCAATTTCCTGATATCGCTCTAGTAGTTCTTTCGCTAGTTCTTTTTTCTCGACTTCTTGTTTTGCCAGCAACGAGAGCAAGGTTGCGACTGTGTTTGTCTGTTCTTCTCCAACCACCCAACCGATTTTTTCGCCTGAAACCTCGATGGGATAGCGGTTTTTGCTAGTTTGTTCTCCAATACTAATCAGTTGTGTGCCATCTATCAGTTCAATCTCAATGGCGCTGTTGATTTGGCTGGCTAAGTTCTGAAGCAAAGAGGATAAATCTTTTTTACTCAGAATTTTTCTGAGGCTAACTATGGACATACAACACCTCATCCATAGAAATTTCCTCCGCCCCTGCTACTAAGTTTTTGCTTTGTAGCTGTTGCTGTTGAATATTTTGTTCAAATTGTACATTTTCTAGGAGAATCCTACCTTGAATGGACAACCTCTTGAGAATTTCTAGGCGATCGCGTGTAAATAATTCCATAAACTGTTTGAAGACAATGGGGAATTTGTCAGCATAATGAATACCCAATAAACTAAAGTCCGACCCCCAGAATAAATCTTCCTGGTGATGAGATAGCCAGAAATTGGCACAGTTGCATCAGCGCAACTATCCATTTTTCTCGCTGCTTTGTCACAGGAAACAATTGTCATCACAGTCTAGGGATCTAATCTTGATCAATTAAGACTAGTCTTCCCAGAAATATTAGCCGTATAACTATAAATGGATGTTGGTGATTCTCTCAACGCGTCAAGCTCTGGCCTAATCACCAATGTCTAAGTTTCAATATTTATTAAGCAACTCTATGTTAAATTTATCTGTCCACTGACCAATTGCTTGACTACACTTAGAAATTAGCAACTGCATTGCTGTCCTTAAGCGTAATTATTATGAATTTATCTTTGAAGCAACTGGCTATTTATTTATCTTTACTGTTGGTTGGTGGTGGTGCAGGTCTGTTTGGTAGTCGCTATCTCTTGACGCAAAATCACTCATTTCGAGAGTTAAGAAATGTGACGGCGGCTTTACCTCCAGAATCTGTCACCCCCTTAGCCCCTAGCGGTACTATTGGAGCTACTGGTGGAGATAACGTGAATTTTATCGCCACAGCAGTGCAGAAAGTAGGCCCGGCAGTAGTACGTATTAATGCGACTAGAAAAGTGGCAAATCCTATCTCGGAAGCTTTGAAAAATCCCCTATTACGCCGCTTTTTCGGGGAAGAAGAACAAGCAATTCCCCAGGAGCGAATTGAGCGCGGTACAGGGTCAGGATTTATTTTGAGCGAAAATGGTGAATTGCTGACAAATGCCCACGTTGTAGCTGATACAGATACAGTCCAAGTTACCCTCAAAGATGGTCGAACTTTTGAGGGAAAAGTATTAGGTATTGATACGATTACAGATGTGGCGGTTGTGAAAATTCCCAGTGATAACTTGCCGACAGTGAAACTGGGCAATTCTCAAAATTTGATTCCCGGACAGTGGGCGATCGCTATTGGCAATCCTCTAGGTTTAGATAATACTGTTACCATCGGCATTATTAGCGCTACAGACCGCACTAGCGCTCAAGTTGGTGTCCCAGAGAAACGTGTGAGTTTCATCCAAACTGATGCAGCTATTAACCCAGGTAACTCTGGCGGGCCATTGCTAAATGCCCAAGGTGAAGTAATTGGCGTGAATACAGCAATTCGCGCTGATGCCCAAGGATTAGGTTTTGCCATTCCTATTGAAACCGCCGCCCGTGTTGCTAAAGAACTATTTACTAAAGGGCGGGTAGATCATCCTTTTTTGGGAATCGAAATGGCAGATTTATCTCCCACAAAAAAACAACAAATTAATCTCGAAAACAAGCTGAATATCAAGCAAAATACTGGCGTGGTGATTAAGGGAGTTCTCGATAACTCGCCAGCAAAACGGGCAGGACTGCTCCCTGGAGACGTAATTCAAAAAGTGAACGCAAAGCCCGTTAAAACAGCCGCCCAAGTGCAGAAACTAGTAGAGTCCAGCACAGTTGGAGATATCCTCGTACTTGAAATCAACCGCAGTGGCAAAATACAGACTTTAAAAGTGCAGTCAGGTATTTATCCCAAAAAATAGTCATCAGTCAATAGTTAATAGTCTCAAGTATTTTTGACTGTTGACTATTGACTATTGACCGTCAGATAAATAATCTAACTGCATTCTTTGTTCCATCTGCCGCAAGAAATACCCCGTCATCATTGCCGATGCTAATAGCCCAGCGAGATTCTCTCGATCTGTGGTAATTTGCACATTGAAGTTTTCTGCGGGAAGCATCCCCACCAGCCCTTGGACGTTTTGGGAAATGATTTGCTTAATTTCGGGGCTGACAGACTGGGCGACACGCGCTAGAACATCAGGAGACTGATGCTGCAAATATTGGAGTAACTGATTGGGGTTTTCCTCAAAGTTCTCGCTTAGAAGTTGATTCGGGTGTTCCTCGGAGTTGTCATTCAAAAAGTCAGGATCAAACACCATTGGCAGTCTTTTTTAGCTTAGTTGCTAATTCTACTCTAAACCATAGTACAAGGGTAGCGTCTTTTCCACAGGTATGGGTTTTATATCTACCTGAAAGAAGGCGTTCTAGAAAATAGTGGCAATTCCCAAAATCTTTTTCCTAGCTTCTATTCCTTAACATCTTCTAATTCATCTTCGATAGTTAGGTCTAGTTCTAGTTGTTGTTCTTGAATATCAAATGGTTGGGGAAGTTGCTCTATTTGGAAGTACTGATGAAATTTGGGTGTTACTTGTAGGGAGTAAGAACGGGATTCGTTATCTCGGCGTTTTTTGACAAAACCCAGTTCGACTAATTCAGGAACGTGTTGATAAACACCTGAACCCCGCAGGTTAATTAAATCGCTTTGCAGGATGGGACTATTGAGAGCGATCGCCGCTAATGTCCGCAATGCACCTACTCCTAATTCTACCGGAATCAGTGTTTGCACTAAGTCTTGAAAATCAGACCTCAGTTGTAGGCTATAACCATCCGTGGTTTCCACCACTTCTAAGGCGCTGTCTCTGCGGGCGTAATTGTCGATAAGTTCAATTATGCCTTCTTGGGCAGTCGCGCGATCGCAAGCGGCATACTCGGCTATTTCGCTGAGGGATAAGGGTTTACCCTTCAAGTAGAGAATCGCTTCTATTTTAGTTGCTGTCTTGGTCGCGGTGGCTGTTTTCATTGGGTATTAGTCAATAGTCAATGGTCATTAGTCATTAGTCATTAGTCATTAGTCACTTTTAACTGACAACGGATGACTGATAACTGACAATCAACAAGTGTGTGGGATTATACTTTGTTTTGTTGCTAAAGTCAAAGCAAAGCTTAATAAGTCGTAATTATCAAAAGTGGTGAGTAAAAATAAAGTACTAGCCCCTCGCTCTTTCTCGATGACTCAGGATAAATTCTGCGATCGCTAAATCTTGGGGAGTGGTAACTTTTAAATTTGTCTCTTCACCTTCCACAATCCGAACTTCTATACCGCACTTTTCAAATAAAGCCGCATCGTCTGTCACTTCCCAACCTTGACGTATACCTTCGGCGTGGCACTGTTTCAATAACTGGACATTAAATCCTTGGGGAGTCTGTGCAGCCCACAAATACTTTCGGTCAGGGGTACTTTGAATTATGCCACTGTCATCAACAACTTTAATCGTGTCTTTCACAGGTATGGCAGCAATTAAACCACTACAATGGCGAATTGCTGCCGCACAAGCATTAAGTAAATTCGGTGTAGCTAAACATCTCGCACCGTCGTGAATTAATACCTGCTCTGCCTCTGGTGGTAACGCTTGCAAACCGTTGTACACCGATTCTTGCCGGGTAGCACCGCCAATAATAAATACCACAGGTTTAGTTAGGGGCAAATCAGCAATGATGTTCTTAAAATCAGACCAATCACTAGGTTGAGAAATAATTCCAATCCATCTGATAGAACTCGCCGCTTCCGCCGCTAACAAAGTCCAAGCAATAATTGATTTTGAGTGTACTTCAAGAAAAAGTTTATTCCGGTTACTACCCATTCTTTTGCCGACACCAGCAGCAGGAATTAATAAATACACAAAATTCCTCACTTAAAAAACTAATGAAAAATAAAGGTTGAAGTAGACACAAAAAGACTTACAGCAGTCTCCAAAGATACAATTTCAGACTTCAGACTTCAGACTTCAGACTTTCGTTAAATATCCAATACCTATATTCCCCTAAAATAAGGAGCGAGTAAGCGTCAATAATTATTATGCGAGTAGTAGCCCTTGTACCTGGCGGAATTGGCGACCAAATTCTCTTCTTTCCGACTCTAGATGATCTGAAGCGTTATTATCCCAACGCCAAAATAGATGTCGTTACGGAACCCCAGTCAAAGGCTGCCTACCGGGTGAGCAAGTCTGTTCACGAGGTACTGACCTTTGATTATAAAGATCGCAACAGTCTAGCAGATTGGGGTAACTTGGTAGGCACAATTCGCGATCGCGAGTATGATGTCGCCATTGCTTTTGGGCAAAGCTGGTTAGTGGGACTGATGCTCTGGTTAACCGGGATTCCCATGCGTGTTGGCTTTCAAGGCAAAGGAGCAGCTTTTCTGACTCATACCGTGCCGTTTAATCCATCTCAGTATGTAGCGGCGGCGTATCACGAGTTGCTCAACCCATTTGGTATGAACACGCCTTTGCCAGAGTTAGCCGTAAATGTGCCAAAACCAGATATTGAATGGTCACAAAATGAACAAAAACGTCTGGGGGTAAATGAAACAGGCTACGTCTTGATTTATGGAGGTGTTGATTCAGCCTTGCGAGCTAAGGGTGCTGATAAAATTTATCCTGTTGAGAATTGGCAGCAGATTATTCAAGAGTTTCACCTGAAGCAGCCAGATATGCCTGTAGTTATGATTCAAGGTGTGGATGATGAAAAGTTTGTGCGATCGCTCCGAGCATCCTGTCCAGAAATTAAGGTGACATCGCCTGATAATGTAGGTAAGTTAACAGCCATGATTGCAGGTGCAAACTTAATGCTGTCTACCGAAAGTGCAGCATTACAGTTGAGTATTGCAGCCCAAACTTATACCATCGCTCTACTTGGCTCTTCAGATCCAGGCAAGTTGTTACCAAAAAGTGAAAAATTCCTCGCCATTAAATCCCCCACTGGGAAAGTAGCAGATATTTCACCAACAACAGTTTCTGAAAAAATTTGGGGCGGCTGATTCAATTTTGGATTTTGGATTTTGGATTTTAGATTGGGAATCGTCTTCTAAGTCTAAGTTCTGTAAATCTGTTTGTTGCGATCGTTATTTTTATTGCTATCATCAGCAATCCTACAAAATAAAATGGTGTGGTGAAAACTGACCAACTAGTGTCAGCACCACACCATTTTTATTTATCACGATTTCTACTAAATCTAGCAATTAATTCCTCTCGTGATAATTGCATCAGTAAAGGAGTGAATTCGGCTGGTGGTAACTCGAATATTTGCTCAATAATTGCTTGTAACTCATTGTCTAATGAGCCAAAGCGTACTTGTAGTAAATTTTCTACAACCAGACGCTCTCCTTGTTTAATTCCCTCTTGTCGGCCTTCTTGTCGCCCTTCTTGTCTAACTTGTTCTTTATCTTGTTGATACAACGGTGTCAGTCGCATAATTAATTCCCTGTCCTCTTCTTCTGGAGTTGGGGATATTACCAAGTTTTGCTGCAAGTTGTACAGCAATTCTAACGTTGCCTGTTTACAGACGAAAACGCAAAATTCGCCTGTAAATCATTATTTAAAACATTTCAAACAAACCGTCATCTAATTCATAACCCAGCATTTGCGCCATAGATTTGAGCCGCGATGAACTGGGGATTTCTTGTTCTTTTAACCAATCAGTCAAAACAAATATTTTGTGCATTAAAAATATTTCTAATGCTTCAGGATTATATTGAATGCCTTCTTTAGTACTGAATTGATGTGGTACAAGCATGGCGGTGTAACGAGCTAATTCCCCGGCTTTCCAATCTAGTAAAAAAGGTAGCCAGGGATATTTAGCATCTAAGCGAATAAACCATAGTCGTAACTCAGGAACTTCGGAAAGTTCGCGGGGATCTCCAGGGTCTAGAGGATAATCGAGATTAAAGCTTAATTGCTGTTCATAAGAGGCGGCTCCCTCTTTTAGCAGTGGTTCAATTACTGTTAAAGCGGGTGACAAATCTAAGTTGTTAATCGAGTCTGTATTGAGTGCGATCGCAATAGTCATAGTAATTTGTGAATGGTAATTGCTACGTCTATAAAAATTAGGAATGAGAAACTTTACTCAGCACTCAGTATTGTACTCAGTTGTGGTATCAACGCTGCAAAAGCATTGCCACGATGACTAACCGATTTTTTCACCTCTGGTGACATTTGGGCAAAGGTTAATTGCTTTTCGGGAACGTAGAACACAGGATCATAGCCGAAACCACCATCACCACGGGGTGCATAAAGAATTTCACCTCGACAAATCCCTTCGCATTGTAAAACTATTTCACCATCAGGACGGGCGATCGCTACTGCACAGGCAAATTGTGCTTGTCTGTTAATTTCGTCACCTAGTTCTTTAAGTAGCCTCGCAATCCTGTCTGCGTCGGTTTTGCCATAACGCGCCGAATATACTCCTGGTACACCATTCAAAGCATCTACCTCTAAGCCAGAATCATCAGCGATCGCCCATTCTCCTGTAGCTTTAGCAACTTCGGAGGCTTTAAGACAGGCGTTAGCTGCAAATGTATCCCCTGTTTCTTCAACTTCTAGTTCTTCTGGTTTGAGCGTTAATTCCCAACCAGAATCAGCCAGATAAGCTTGCATTTCCCGCAATTTACCTGCATTGCTTGTAGCGACTACGAGTAATTTGGTCATCATTAGTCAATGGTCAATGGTCAATGGTCAATAGTCTATAGTGTTTTCTTACTGAAGATAAACTTTTGCCTTTTTGACTATGGACTCTTGACCCTTGACTAAATTTTACTCTGCCCACTGTCTCGCCCAATCAAGGGTGTGATGTACTTGTTCGATGGTTGCGGCTTCGCAGTAGAGGCGCAAAACTGGTTCAGTACCACTAAAGCGAATCATTAACCAACTTTTGTCAGCGAGGCGGAATTTATAACCGTCGATTGTTTGACAATCAATGACAGCTTTCCCAGCAATTTCTGTTAAGGGTTGGGTTTGCAGTTGTTGCAAAAGACGCGATCGCACTTCCATACTAGCTAAGGGTAAATCGATGCGATCGTATGCAGAATTAAACCCTGTTTGTTGTTGCAAGTCAGAATAATATTCGCTCAAATCTCGCCCAGATTCGACAATCGCTTCTAAGACATACAATGCTGAAAGTAGCGCATCTCGTTCGGGAATGTGGCTACCGTAGCCGATACCACCAGATTCTTCGCCGCCCAAAAGTACTTGTGCGACTAACATTCTATCGGCGATGTATTTGTAACCGACTGGTGTTTCAAACAGTGACAGATTGTGCAGTGCTGCTACAAGGGGAATCAAGTCGGAACCACTGACTGTTTTGATGATTTCACCTGTAAAACCACGTCGCAAAGTTAAATGGTCAATTAATATCGGGATTAATATCTGCGAACTTAAGAAGTTAGCGTCTTGATCTACCGCCGCAATGCGATCGCAGTCTCCATCAAATACTAAACCAACAGTTAAACCAGATGGATTGGTTTGTTTGTGACTTTTAATAACTTCAAATAAGCCAGAAAGATATTTTGGTAATGGTTCCGGCGCACCGCCACCAAATAACGGGTCACGGTTGCTGTTGATTTCTTTGACTTGATCACCTAATAATCTTGCTAGTCCGCCAGCTGCTGCACCGTGCATCACATCAGCGAATACTGTCAGCTTACCAGAGGCGATCGCTTCTCGAATTTTGGCAATATCAACTTTCCCTTCCAGGCCTGTGGTGTAACTAGGCCAAGGGTCAAACTTTTCTAATTTTCCAGGAGTAGCCGCTTTTGGCACCCCCTCGGATAATAATGCTTCTATATCTTTAGTAACTTCTGGTGATACCGACCCACCAAAGTATCCTTTGACTTTTAAACCTAAATATGAGCCAGGATTATGACTAGCTGTAATTACTAACGCCCCCAAAGCATTGAGTTGTTTAGCAGCCCAGCTAAAAGCCGGAGTTGGGGCGAATGATTCACTCAGCAAAACATCAAATCCGACGGCGGTAACAGCATCAGCAACAGCACGAGCGAAGTCTTCCGCCATAAATCGGCGATCGTAACCGACTATAATAGTCCGGCTACCAACTGTAGAGAAATAAGTATCATATAAGACTTTAGCGGCTACTGGCGCTACCAGAGCAAGACGTTCAAAGGTGAATTCTTCACCAATTACGCCTCGCCAGCCATCTGTACCAAATTTGATTGCGTTAGCTACAACTGGCATTGGGATATCCTAACTGTCCATCTGAGGATTTTAGCACTTGTTCAGTAAATCGAGTAAAAAAAGAGTCTATTTACTAGCGCTGATTGCTGAGGAATTACTGTCGAAGTGTGAGTATCGTAATTCTCTTTATCTCTCAACCCTGACAAGCGATCGCACATCATTTTATAATTTAGCAGGAGCGATCGCCCTCAAAACACCATCATTCCAATTGAAAACACGACACTTCGAGTAAAAAGCTCAAGCGATCGCCCCTTCTATCTTGGAACACTAGGCTTCATTTTGATACGCTTTAATTTTGGTATATAAGCTGGCAACTGTTTCTTGAGCAAATAGTTTTTCTTTTAGTTGCAAATAGTCGCCTTCATTTAATTTACAAGTTGCCCAAAATTTCATCACCTTTGATGGTTCTAGGTGAGTGAGTAACACCTGCATTACTTCTTGTAAATTTTCTTGCTCATTAATAACTTTAATTTCCATTTTATACCTCTAAAATAAAATTATTGGGGTTGAGAACTGTGAGTGATAAATTTTGACATCGGTTGATTAATCTTTTGTCACAGGTGATAAAGTAATCACTTTGAGAAGCTTCGGCACACGCTACATGAAGTGCATCAATAGGTTTAACACCTTGTTGTTCTAGTTGTTCTGCCCTAATTCTAATATTTTCATCTACTAATATTCTCAATGTAGCTATTTGTAGGTATCGCTCCATTGATTGCTGATTGACGACAAAAGGGTTACGACTATTTTCATATTCTAAAACTGAAGAACTAACTAATTCTATCAATCTTGCTTCCACCATTTGTAAAATTAAGATAATCGCTTGTGTCTCTAGAAATACTTTTGGCTGTGTTTGGTCGTCAAATGGACGATTATAAATACTGGTATCTAGATAAACCCTAGTCATATAGAATTTTGTAAAATTTTCCCTTAAAATAAGCGATCGCCATCACAATTATCTCTCAACTATCACAGGCGATCGCACATCATTTTATAATTTAGCAGGAGCGATCGCCTCCACAACACCATCATTCCACCTACAAACACGAAACTTCGAGTCAAAATCTCAAGCGATCGCCTTCATACCACCATCATTCCCCCTCAGAACAGAAACATTCTCGTTTGGAACCAAAACGTCCTCACTTGAAACAAGAACGTTCTCGTTTGAAACAGGAACATTCTCACTTGAAACGAAAGCATTCTCGTTTAGAACCAGAACGTTCTCGTTGGGAACAGGAACATTCTCGTTTAAAACAAGAAACTTCGAGTTCTGAACATGAAACTTGGAGATAAAAGCTTGATTGATGAGGTTGGGAAAGTGAATTTTACTGTTGTGAATTGAGGCGATCGCGCAAATATGCTAAACCTTGACGCACATCCACAGTATTGGGATGATTCACCTCTAACCGTCGCTCTAAAATATCTAAAGCTTGAATGAGAAGGGGTTCAGCTTCGCTGTATCTGTCTTGGGAGTCGTAGAGTAATGCAAGGTTGCTAAGGCTAGTGGCGACATCTGGGTGTTCTTCTCCCAGCAGCTTGCGCCTGAGTTCCAAAGCTTGGATATACAAGGGTTCAGCTTGGTCATATCTTCCTTGAGAACGGTAGAGTAATGCCAGGTTGTTGAGGCTAGTAGCGACTAAGGGATGTGATTCACCTAGCAGTTTGCGCCAGAGTTCAAAAGCTTGGATACACAAGGGTTCAGCTTCGCTGTATCTGCCTTGGGAGCCGTAGAGTAATGCCAGGTTGTTAAGGTTATTAGCGACACTAGGATGTTCATCGCCCAGCAAGCGTTTATGGAGTTCTAAAGCTTGGAGATAGAGGGGTTCGGCTTGGTCATATCTTCCTTGAGAACGGTAGAGTTCTGCCAGATTGTTGAGGCTAGTGGCGACATCAGGATGTTCATCGCCCAGCAAGCGTTTATGGAGTTCTAAAGCTTGAAGACATAGGGGTTCAGCTTGGTCATATTTGCCTTGTGATTCGTAGAGTAATGCCAGGTTATTGAGGCTTTGGGCAATATGGGGATGATTCTCTCCTAACAAGTGTTTTCTCATTTTTAAAGCTTGGAGATATAGGGGTTCAGCTTCGCTGTATCTGCCTTGGTCATTGTAGAGTCCTGCCAGGTTGTTGAGGTTTTGAGCAATATCAGGATGATTTTCTCCCAGCAGGCTTTTATGGAGTTCTAAAGCTTGGAGATATAGGGGTTCAGCTTGGTCGTATCTGCCTTGGAAACGGTAGAGTTCTGCCAGGTTGTTGAGGCTGAGGGCAACACGGGGATGATTTTCTCCCAGTAGGCGTTGATGGAGTTCTAAAGCTTGGAGAAATAGAGGTTCAGCTTCGCTGTATCTGCCTTGGGATTTGTAGAGAGATGCCAGTGTGTTGAGGCTTTGAGCAATATCAGGATGATTATTTCCCAGTAGCCGTTTTCTCATTTCTAAAGCTTGGAAATATCGAGGTTCAGCTTGGTCGTATCTGCCTTGGAAACGGTAGAGTTCTGCCAGGTTGTTGAGGCTGAGGGCAACACGGGGATGATTTTCTCCCAGTAGGCGTTGATGGAGTTCTAAAGCTTGGAGAAATAGAGGTTCAGCTTCGCTGTATCTGCCTTGGGAATGGTACAGCAATGCCAGGTTGTTGAGGCTGAGGACAAAATGGGTATGATTGTCTCCCAGTAGGTGTTGATAGAGTTCTAAAGCTTGGAGATATAGGGGTTCGGCTTGGTCATATCTTCCTTGGGAACGGTAGAGTTCTGCCAGGTTGTTGAGGATGAGGGCGATACCGAGATGATTCTCTCCCAACAGGCGTTTATAGAGTTCTAAAGCTTGGAGATATAGGGGTTCGGCTTGGTCGTATCTGCCTTGGTTATTGTAGAGATATGCCAGATTGTTGAGGCTATTGGCGACATCGGGATGATCTTCTCCCAGTCTGTTTTGCACTGTTGATAAACACTGCATATCCCAAGGTTCGGCTTGGGTATACAAACCTTGTCCTGTATAAAATCTGCTCAAACCGAGGAAAGGCAAAAATAAATCTTCATCACTGATGTATTGAATGAGATGATTTGCTACTTCAGCAAGATGAGGTACGGTAAAGGAAATAGCGTTGATTTCCTCAAGTGTGGGAGTGTCCGAAATTTTTTCAGCAGCTGCTACCACGACTACGCAAAAACTTCGCTTAAATTCCTCTGCCTGTTCTAAAGCTGTAAGCTTATATTGAAAAAACTCCCGCAGCAGAGGATGTAATTGATAAATTCCCTCACCTTTATGCTGAAGTAAATGTAACTGTAACAACTCACGTCTGGCTTGTTTCCAATTTTGAACCTCATTATTTATTGTTATCCCCTCCACCAACTCCCAAGGAATCGGAGCTAAAGCAAATAAACTCAGAACACAGCCTAAATGTTGGGCATTTTCTCGCAACCGTCGCCAACTTAACTCAAAAGCAGCCGCAACACCCAATTCAGTCTTCATTTCTTGTGGAACTTCGACTAAAGCCTCATGCTTCAAACGCTCATTTTCCAAGTCTTGCAGCATTTCTGCTAGGGATAACTCTTCATCACCCAACAAATAACGCCCGACTAATTCTAAACCCAGTGGCAAATATCCCAACCACTTACAAAGTTTTCTCGCAACTAACGGTTCACGTCGCAGTCTTTCCCTACCAACTATCGATTTTAATAACTGCATCGCCGCGAGTGGTGTCAGCACATCTAAATCTAAACGTACTATCGGCGGTTGTAATTTCTCCCGCGTGGTAATTAACTGCTTAAACCGAGCCGGAACCGACTCTAAATAACACCTAACTTCTTCTCGATAGTTAATGACGTTATCAATTACCAGTAAAACCTCACCTTCATGCCATTTTGTGAGACAGTATTGCACTCTCGCAGCTAAATCTAAATCATCTGGGATGTTCAATAGCAGCTTATTACGAGCAAAATCCACCAGTTGCACTCCCACATCCTGCAATGCAGACAACCAGCAAATTCCGCCTTGATAAGTAACGCGGTGAGAATTGGCATATTGCAAAGCGAGTTCTGTTTTCCCGACTCCACCCATCCCCGCAATCGCCGCAATGGCTACCTGTTGATTTGACTGCAACAGCCGATGCAGGTTTTGTAATTCCCTTTCACGTCCAACAAATTCCACTACCCCACTCAAGGGAATATTTTCGTAACGGGTAGGCTTGGGTTGAGTTTTTTTACTTTTCTCACGCTGCACACCGGGTAATTCTTCTCGTCGGCGTTGCCATTCTGCATCAAATTTCTGCAAATTCCCTTCTTTGTCGCTTTTATCATGCCAAAGCGTCAGGCGAAAGTGCCAGTTTTCGGAACCCTTCTCATGTTCGCGCTCATCCTTCAGAATGCCTAAAAAATCCTCAAGTCGTTTTAATGCTTCTCGGACTTGTTCTTTAGTCAAACCACTAAGTTCCGCCAGAACTCTTAGCTGTGTTCTGACTATTACTTGCTGTGGCGTTTCCCAATTGAGAGCAATTTTATAAAGTTCACCGTCTTCTAACTCATCATTGGCATAAGCCAAAAACTTTTCTAAAAGTGTTCTTACCCGCGCTTCGACTTCTTCACCATAGCTAGGACGCGCCATAGGTTATTCTTGCCCAAATTTGCGACAAAGTTTCGGGATTCCCCAAACTTAATCTAGCATCCCCAAACTCGAACCTCAGCAGATTCACGCATTACAGCAAACAGACAACTGGTTTTGCTTTCTGTTACTACCCCAAATTTACCTTTGCTTCAGCGTTTGAGGCAAAGTACATGAAAGCTAAGAAACTGATGGCGATCGCATTTTTTCTGATTCCCCTAATTGCTGACTTGTTCATCCCAGGTTCAGGACTGGTGATTGAACTTGCATTATTAATTTGGGAATTGCTGCAAACAGAAGAAGATGATTTGAAGCGATCGCTCTAAATTTATCATTTAGACTTAGATCCCCGACTTTTTGAAAAAGTCGGGGATCTGAAGAGTTTCAGGAATTGAATCATGTTAGGCGATCGCGCTGATAAAAATTAATAATCCTTAATAGTCTGCACTACTAAGGATTTCTCAAAAATAATAATACTCACAATCCGAACCGTCTCTTAAAAATCATCTAAGAACTGACTGAGACGACTAATAACAGGGTCAACATCTTCAGGAGGTGTAGCAGCGTAGGTAGTGTTAACCATTTCCATTACTGGGACTGTTGACACTACAGGCGCTGGCGCTGGTGAAGTTGGAGGCTGATGGTGAATAATCGGCGGTCGCTCTGTCACCAAAATGGCTAGATGCGCCATTTGTTGCGTGAGTTGCACAATATGGCGTTCCATCGCCTCCAAACGATTCGATTCCTTAGCGAAAAAACGTTCCTCTAGGTCAGCCACTTGGCGTTGCAGTTCATCGATTTTCTGTTCAACCGACTCTGCGGCTATTGGTTTGGAAGCAGGTTTGACAGCTTCCGGGACACATAAAAATTGCCATAGGGCTTCTTTACAGAGGTCGCTAAAAGACTTTTCTGGTTGAGGCTCTAAATGGCTTTCTACCAGCGACAACAAGCTTTCGTCTGCAACTTCTGGGTTGAACGTGACCGATTTAACTACTTTTTTTGACCATTGGAACATTGGCTTTAAGACCTAGCAGCGCGAACGGCGGATAATTGCGCCTCTCCATAAATATACTGCCCCAAGGCGTTAGCTTGGCGAGATGGTGCAGCTAAATGGGCGTTGATTTTGGCATCTTTCAACAGACGTTGCACATCTTCCCAGAAGAATTCGCCACCGCCACCAGTAATAATCACATCAGTCACACGCTCAGGGAGCCAAGCGAGGACACGGCTGCAAATATCACGAGAAAACATTTCAATCAAGTTGGGGAGAAAATCATCAAGGTTAGCGGGCTTGCTAGAGCCTTTAGGACGATAAAAACGCTCTCCCTTGGGTTTGTTAACAGCAGAAATGAGCGCCAGAGATTGGCTGTCTGCGCCCTCAATTTCTTTAGCTACCATTTCGTAGAATTTGCTCATCCCGAAGTCTTCACTCTTAGAAGCTCCTCGTGCGAAGCGGAAATTATCTACCATCAACAAATCGATTGTTTGATGTCCAATGTCCACAATGGCTGCCGATACTTTGGTAAAGTCGGGGCTACCAGGGCCTTTTTTAGGTTGAGCTTCACACCAGAGAAGACTACCGTAGCCTTCAGGCATTACCCAAACTTTATTGATATTTAGAGAGACTGTTTCACCTCTAAAGTTCATTATGTGCGGGCCAGTCAGCTGACTGATGATTTGAGCCTTTTCTTTTTCAAACTGCTCTAAAGAGAGGAAGGGTAAACCCAACACAATGGAAATTTCGTCTTTTAGCTTGAAATAGCCAGCACAAGCCAAAACTTTAGCCAGTGCATCTTCTACCTTAGATTTACCGACTCCGAGGTTTGCGCCAAAGTCGGCGGCTAGTTGACCGATGGCAAAGCCACTGCCTTGGTATTCCATCCACAAATCCATTAAAGGATCAGTAGCACGGGCTTCAAAAATACCGCCCCGGACTTCCTCCATTGACATTTGTTTGACATTGGCGGGGATGAAAACCACGTTACCGGGTTCGCGGCTAACAGAAGTCTTGGTAGAAGTTCTGCCTAAGTCCACACTGAGAATTGATTTGCCAGAACCGCCATTAGTTTTAGCGGTAGTAGCAGTATTAATTGGGGTAGATGCTGAAACCCTGTTGAGAGGGATAGCAGCAGCATTCATTGGGGTAGCGGCGGAAGGTTGGTCTGTCATGAAAGCTCCTAGTCCTTTCTTAACTGTCAAAATTTAACTTGCTCATCTTACATACAAACATGCGAGATACCAGAAATTCTAGGTTTCGTCAAGTGTAGCTACGAATACGCCTAACGCTGAGTTAGGCGATCGCAAATTCAGCATTATTTGGCATAGTGTAGGCGAATTTTTACCAGATGTAACCCCCCAACTTTAAAACAACTTTAAATTAGGGTTGTGTATTTTAGTGTCTAGTCTTTTTTCGCCTACGCTTGAGTACCCAGACCACAAATGCCAAAACCAAGCTCCCAAGCACAATTTTTGATACTGGCGCAAGGTACTTGTCCACAAGTTCATACTGGCTACCCAACACGTATCCTGAGTATGTTAACAAACCTACCCAGGCAGCACTACCCAAGGTTGTATAAAATAAAAATGGTAGCAAAGGCATATTACTAATGCCTGCCGGCACGGAAATCAAAGTACGAACTCCCGGTACAAGACGACCAATTAACACTGCTTTGCTACCTTGAGAATCAAACCAGTGCTTTGCCTTGGTAATATCTTTGCTGGATATGGTTAACCACTTGCCGTACTGATCAGCCCACCTTTTTAAGCGCTGTTCGCCCAAAAACTTACCAGGATAGTACCATACAAGTGCGCCAGCTACAGAACCGACAACTCCGGCAAAAAAGACCCCAAAAAAATTTAACTTGTCTGGATTTGCTCTAGCGGTAAATCCCGCCAAGGGCATAATCAATTCTGAGGGAATGGGGGGAAATAAGTTCTCTACGAACATTAACAGCGCAATACCTACGTAACCCAAGGAACTGATAGTATTAGTAATCCATTCAAGCATTGAGTCTATTCCTAAAATTGCTGCACAAGTTTAATTGCCTAATCTAGGGTTAATCTTCTTAAAACTTTACTGATAATCAGTACACACTGGGAATAAAATCAGCAAGATTGTTTCCGCGATCGCCACGTTAAAAAGCACGGCAGCAGGAAGAGAATAAATCCTCCTTCAATCCGGTTTTAGTTCCCAACACTAGGAAAATCAATTTCCCCTACCATCACCTGTCACCTGTCACCTGTTACCTGTAATTACCGCCAAATTTTAGGGGCGCAATTATTACGCCCCTAAACATTTTATGTATTCAATTGAGCAGAACTGTTAGATTGTGGAAGTTAAAGATTGGACTCTGGACTCAGATTCCCAATCTAATGGGTTAAAAACTCTCTCTTCTAAAGCCATTTGCTCAATTAAGCTGGCTAATCTGAGGGCTTTGAGAGCTTGTTCACCACCAACGGAAGGTTGATTTCCACCGTGGACACAATTGACAAAATGCTCTAATTCTGCGCTTAAAGGTTGAATATTGGTGGTGTAGACTTTTTCAATCAAACCGTCTTGTCTGTAAAGTAACTGACGATTGTCAGTTAAATTGGTGGTTGTTTGTCGATGAACCAGAATTTCGTTCTTGAGAAAGTCTGCTTCTGTAAAGGAGTTTTTGCAATGGGCAACAATGCGCCGAATTTTTTTGTGAGTGACTTTGCTGGCTGTGAGAGTAGCAACAATGCCATTGGCAAATCCCAGGGTGGCTGTCACGTAATCTAAATAACCAGAGTCTAAAGCACGCGTACCGCTTGCTGTCAGTTTGACCACTGGGGAGGCGGCTAATTCTAGCATTAAGTCAATGTCGTGGATCATTAAATCCAATACGACGGAAACATCATTGGCCCGATCTGAGTAAGGACTCATCCGGTGAGCTTCCAGCGCCAGCAATTCTTCAGTTTTCAGGACTTTGCTTAGTTCCCGAAATGCAGGATTGAAGCGCTCAATATGCCCTACTTGCAAAATGCACCCAGATTCAGCCGCTGCATTGACTAGAGATTCTGCTTCCGAAATACTAGCAGCGATCGGCTTTTCGATTAAAACGTGAATTCCAGCTAATAGACAATTAATGCCGACAGCATAATGTAGGCGAGTAGGTACGGCGATGCACACTGCTTCCACATGGGGTAGCAAGTCACAATAATCTTCAAAAAAACGCCCCTTGTATTTGCTGGCGGTTTCTAAGCCTCGTTCAACATTGATATCTGCCACCCCGATTAGTTCAACATCTTTCATTGAACTCAATACGCGGGCATGATGTTGTCCCATGTTACCCACCCCGATTACGCCTACGCGAATCGGTCTTGGTTGATTGCGCTGTGTGTATGAATTTGATTCTGCCACTGACATGCTATTTTGCACTATTGTTCTCTCCTCAACCACCAAATTTAGAGACGCTGCGGCCGTTGGCATTTATACTGAACAGCCAGGTATGATCCGTCTAAAACCATCCAGATGGTAACATAGAGGCTCTGTTTATGAAGAATTTCAAAGTTTGCGATAGTTCCCGCAATCTGGCTGTCTTTTTTTATGTTCAGTTTTAAATCAATCAGTTTTTTGCTCTTTGCACAATAGCTAATGTGTTTTTTTATTAACTTTAAACATAAACTAAATTGTAAGTGAAAATTTATCAATGTCAGTTAGGCATTTGTTTAGCAGTAGATTTACCAACTTAAAACGTTGTAAATAAATAATTTTTTGGTCTGCAAACTTACAAAAAAAGCGACAATCATACCGAGATAATAGTCCAGTTTATAAACTGGTACAGTATGGAAGAAAAAAGATGAGTGAGGCTGATTTGTAATTTTTTAATATGATGATTTGGCAAGTTAAAATCTAAAAATTTGGCAGCCGAGATGAAAGCCGTAATTTTGTTGTCTGGGGGATTAGATTCTTCTACTGTACTGTATCAAGCCAAGGCTGATGGTTGTGAATGTTACGCAATTTCTTTTGATTACCAACAGAGACATCGCCGAGAGTTAAACTCAGCTAGGCACGTAGCCCAAACAGCACAGGTAGTAGAACATCAGGTAGTCAATTTTGACTTACGACAATGGGGTGGTTCAGCACTGACTGATGACAAAATCGATTTACCCGAAGCGCGTTCTTTGGCTGAAATGTCGCAAAATATTCCTGTAACTTATGTACCTGCCCGGAATACGATATTTTTAAGCTTTGCCTTGGGCTATGCAGAAGCGATCGCCGCTGAAAGAGTTTACATCGGTGTGAATGCCTTAGATTATTCCGGTTATCCTGATTGCCGCCCTGACTACATCCAAGCAATGCAGGAAGTGTTTCGCCTCGGAACCAAGCAAGGCCGAGAAGGCAACCCGACTGCGATCGTCGCCCCTTTAGTGAATCTGAAAAAAACTGAAATTATCCAGCTTGGTAATACTTTAGGTGTTCCTTGGGATTTAACTTGGTCTTGTTATAGCGGCGGTGATGTGGCTTGCGGAGTTTGTGATTCTTGTCGCTTGCGGCTGGCAGCTTTTGATGAATTGGGATTAACAGACCCAGTTCCTTATGCTTAGTGGGCAATAGGAAGTAGGGATTTAGATATTCCTTCTCCCCTGTTTCATCCCTGCGGTAAGCGTTGGACTTGAATTTGATGCAGCCTTGGCCCGAACACTGAGACTATGGTGAATTGAAGATTCTGGTATAAAAAGATTTCACCTTTGCTAGGCATTTTCTGTAATTGATAAAGTAAAAAACCGCCCAAGGTTTGATATTCCCTCATTAAAGGCAAACTGAGATTTAAAACTTCGTTGAGGTCTTCGAGATTAATCTGTGCTTGTACTAAAAAGGTGTTTTGATCCACAATCTCAATTAACAAGTCTTCGCTATTTACTGGTTCTCCTGTATTGCCAATAATTTCGCCAATCACATCCTGAATGGTCACTAAACCTACAGTCCCGCCAAATTCATCTACGACGATGACCATAGCTGGCTTTTCTTGCTGCATCATGGGCAATAGTTCACTCAAGGGCGTGTTTTCTGGAACAAATCGGGCAGGACGCATCCACGGTTGAAGATGGGATGTAAAAGTGAGTTTCTCCATAGCTAAGGGTTGCGCCAAATCCCGAAAATAAACAATGCCGCGAATGTCATCTAAAGATTCGCCAATAATGGGATAGCGGGAGTGACCTGTAGCCGTCATTTCTTGAAGTAAATTCTGGAACGTAGCATCTTTGGGTAAGCCAATAATCCCATTCCGGGGAATCATCACATCTTGGGCGGTGACATCACCAAATTCAAAGACGTTATTTAGCAGTTGACGTTCGGAATGTTCTAAGCCAGTAGATTCTCGTTCTGTGGCAATGATCATCTGTAATTCTTCTGAGGTAACTGGTGGTCTCCAGCTTTGACCTGTGTATTCAATACCAAAAATTCGTAACAAACAAAAAGTTGATTGGTTAAGAATCCAAATGAAGGGACTGAAAAAACGGACGATCGCTTTTACGGAAGGGCCTAAAAATCGCGCTAGTTGTTCGGAATAAAGCAGCGCTAAGGATTTTGGGCATAATTCCCCTAAGACAATTTGCAGATAGGCTACCAAAAAAAAGGCTATAGGAATTGACAAGGAATGAGCGATAAAGTTTGTTGTTGTGGCTGGTAAAGGCCAAGATTTCAACCATGCGTTTACCAGCACCACAATTGTACTTTCGCCAATCCATCCCAGTGCCAGACTAGAAAGGGTAATACCTAACTGTGTTGTAGATAGCAGTCGATCAATACTGCGTTGCAATGTCTCAACGGCGATCGCTTGGATATCACCAGCCTTAACTAACTGATGAATCCGCGATCGCCGCACTGTCACCATCGAAAATTCTGCTGTCACAAAAAAGGCATTGATGGCAATCAGCAGTAGTACTGATAATAATCGCAGCCCTACATCTGCCCAAGTTAAACCAGGAAAACCAATCACTGCCAAAGCTCGTGTAAATTCACTTAAAGTAAAAAGTAAAAATTAAAAAGGTAAGTCCAGCACTGCGAGAGGGTTTCCCTCCGCAGGTGACTGGCGAACCCGAAGGGCAAAAGTTTCTTTTTACTTTTACCTTTTACCTTTTTACTTTCCCATCCCTACCTTGCTACAGGAATGTCAGATACATCTAACTTGAGTTTTTGTGCAGGATAATCTGTCAGAGACAGAGATACTTTGTTCACATCATCCAGTAAAGCTGTAGGAATAATCACTGTACCGGAAAATGTCGGGCCATTGGCAGGTAATTCTGCTGGTAAACCTTCTGTACTGGCGCTCAAGGTTCTACCTTTGTCGTCTGTAACATCTAAAAAACTATACAAGAAGCGCACAGAATCTTTCCCTTTGTTCTGCATTTTTACTTTCAAAAGTAAATCACCGCCAGAATAACGCGCCGACTGCACTGCAAAACTTACACCTTCACTTTCGGCATTTACAGGAAATCCTGGTTGGGGTTTTTCTTCAACTACTTCCTGTGGTTTTTCTTGTGGCTTCTTTTTGTTGTTAATATCTTCGTCGTCGTCTAATTTTTCTGATTTGGCAGCTTTGGCCTTACCATCAATCCGAGACTTAACAATTTTTAATATTTCTTCTTCTTTTAATAACGTTACTCCTGGCTGTTGGGAGTTATTGGTCTTAGCGCTGGCGAATTTGGTGGTCGGGCGACCATCTGGGGTTGATACTCCTTTGAGAGCCAAACTTCCCAAATTAAACCCTAAAAACGCACTTACAGACCCTGCGCCCAACATCAGGATTAACAGAATCAACGTCAGTATTACAGTAGAATTTATTTTCATCGCTGATAAGCTGTTGCTGAAGAATGCTGGTCTATATTAAGAGCATTGAAGTTATGTGCCTCAATCCTTAAAAGAACTTAATCAATCATAGTGTGCATCATTTCATAATTAAATTATGTAGTATAAAAATCTGATAAACTGTGGTACAAGGGTAGACAAATAGTAAATTTGAGATAAAATTAATATTCGACCAGGGTTGGCCGAGCGGTTGAGGCAGCGAACTCATAATTCGCCCAAGGCAGGTTCAACTCCTGCACCCTGGATTTAATAAGTGCTGAGTTGAAAGATCTGAGTGATCAGTTTTATCAAGCAGAATTTAGAATTGAATAGGAGTGTGACACTTCGGAAGCTTCTAATCACTTCTTTTAACCACTCAGCATTCAGCACTCAGCACTCAGCACTCAGCACTCTAAAAGCGGAATTCTGTACCGACTTTGAGCTTGTTACTATTTAAGCGAGGAGATGCAAGTAAAGAAGTATCATAAGGATTGGGTAAATCTGGTGTACGTAGATAAGGGTCATTACCGACTTGCTGAGTCATAACATCTCGATAGAGCGTGTTCATCAATTCAGCATCACGGGCAATTTCATTTTCTGGAAAAGAATCCTTGAAACCGGAACCATTACCCAGAAAATTTTGTAGCTGACGCTTAGGAGTGTTATTTTCGTAAAAATTGCGATCGTGACGAAAGTAAGCTCGCTCAAATGCTTCATTAGCCGTTTCATAATTAGGTGTTGCCGTCTCAGCAAATGCCATAGAGGGAAAAACGAACCCTGTAGTTAAAAGCACTAAAAAACCACCAAAGGGTTTAAACTTTATACCCATCTTGCTTAACTCCTCAATTTTGAGCAAATCTTAACTTATGCTTAATTGCAGAACTCTGATGAGTTCAACCTTTGGTGTAGCACAACTGATAATCATTTGTAATGACGCATTCTACTGAAACCCTTACCCAGGCTGATATGTGGTCAGCCACTGCTGACTTAGCTACTTTGCGCCACAAGCTACTAGACTTGTTTTGCCAACTCGCCTACCAAGAAGGTGATTTTGTGCTGGCTTCAGGGCTACGTAGCACCTATTACATTAATAAAACCCAGGTGACTCTTCATCCCCAAGGTGCTTTAGCCGTTGGACGCTTATTATTTCCCTTACTACCTGCGGATACTCAAGCTGTGGCAGGTTTAACATTAGGTGCTGATCCCATTGTGACAGCAGTCAGCGTGGTTTCTGTTTATGAAAATCGACCCATCCCAGCACTAATTATTCGCAAAGAAGCCAAAGGTTACGGAACAAAAGCTTATATTGAAGGCCCCACTTTGGCAGAAGGTGCAAAAATTGTAGTTTTAGAAGATGTAGTGACAACTGGTCAGTCTGCCTTAAAAGCGGTGAATCGCCTTAAAGATGCAGGATATATCGTTGAGCAAGTAATTGGACTTGTAGATCGCAAGCAAGGAGGTGCAGAATTGTACCAATCTGTTGGTTTAAAGTTTGAAGCGCTGTTTGAAATTGCAGAAGTTCAACAACGGTATCGGGAATTAGCCGGTTAAGGTGCTAAGTTAACCGCCAAACATTGAGAAAAGCAGCTTTTGGGTGTAAAAGTATCGGGGTGTAAGAGTTTTGCATACTTACACCCCGATAATCGTTTATGAGTCTGAACAATTGCCAGGCATCACAGCATCAGGTTCATTTATACTTTTTTGTCAGGATCTGCTTGGGGTAATATCGATTTATCTTCATCTAAAGTTGGTACAGGTACACCTAGCATTCTCCTTGCAGATTCCTCTGCCAATTGTCGGTCTTGCTCATTGTCAAACTGGTTTTCATCTAACAAATATTTGTGTCTAATTGCTTCGTCTCGATTTGGTCGAGCGCCGTTTTTCCATCGGTAATTAAATGTCATAAGTTGCAATGCACTGAAATTGTGCTTGGGTTTGACTGTATTGATCCTATGTGGGTAGTTGATGGTTGCACTCTACCAGAAGTTGAAATAAATTCGCCTTTTGATTGTTAAGAATGTTCATAATTGTCATTTAAGCTTAATTCTTCTAGTAGAGGATAGGGTTAATGAGAAATGCCTATACTGCAATTACCAAGCAATGAATTAATCAGCCCATAGCTTCACAGCAGCTATGGGCTTTTTCTTGAGTTTTTACCTATATTGATTTCGGCATACCTCCAAAGAAGTTACAGCCATTCAACTACCCCTTCAGGCTACGAATAATTAATTCTGATGATAGATTGGCTGAACTTACTGAACTTGTTAATCTGTAATTGTCAGAAAAAACATTAACTACAAACAAAAAACAAATGAACATTCTTGCTTGGATTATTTTAGGTTTAATTGCTGGTGCTATTGCTAAAGCTATCTACCCTGGTCATCAAGGCGGCGGCATACTGGGAACAATTTTGTTAGGTATCATAGGTGCATTTGTTGGTGGTAGCTTAGGAGTATTCTTCAGTACGGGAAATTTTGCACTGGCGGCTCCAACTCTTAGCATTCCTGGTATTTTAGTAGCGGTTTTAGGTGCTATTGTCGCCGTCTTCTTGTGGAATTTGCTAACTCGCCGTAGTACCGTTTAATAGATGTAATTGACTTTAATTTATAGTAAACATCAGGGAGATTTTGTTAATATTTTATCCCTGAACTTATTTAAAAAATAGCGTTAGTTCACTGAGAAACTAACGCTATTATTATAGTTTTTATTGACAGGGAGTATACAAATAAGAGCAAACAGATGTTTACCTTTACAGTAAGTTCTATCTCACCAATCTAGAATCCGCTATAGTTTTTACCTAATTATTTCTTTCTGCTGTTGATAACGTTGTTTAAATTGCTGTTGTCGTTGTTTATGATCCACAATGGGTTCAGGGTAGCCAACAGCGCGACGTTCTAGAGGTGTAATTTTACCAGTTACTAAATATTCGTTATCAAGAGACCGCAATTCTGGCAACCATCGGCGGATATATTCGCCATCTGGATCAAATTTCTGCGCTTGACTGGCTGGGTTAAAAATTCGCAAGGGTTTGGGATCCATTCCACTAGAAGCACTCCATTGCCAACCGCCATTATTGGCAGATAAATCACCGTCAATTAGCTTTTGCATAAAATATTTTTCGCCTAATTGCGGACTAATTAGCAAGTCTTTTGTCAGGAAACTAGCAACAATCATCCGACAACGGTTGTGCATCCAACCGCTTTCATTTAATTGGCGCATGGCTGCATCTACTATGGGGTAGCCTGTTTTGCCTTCGCACCAAGCTTGAAAGTGTGTATCGTTAGTTTCCCAAGGAAAGTTTTTAAAGGCATCACGGTAAGCACCTTCAGCTAATTCGGGGAAACTATACATAGCGTGTTGATAAAATTCGCGCCAAGCTAGTTCTTGCTGCCAAGTGCGGATACTATTTGTTGTTTCTTCACTACGGCTATTTTCTTGCGCTTCTGTTGTAGCTTGCCAAACAGTGCGAATGCCAATTGCACCAAATTTCAACGCAGCACTCAATTGTGATGTTCCATCTGTCGCGGGAAAGTTGCGCTGTTCTTGATATTCGGTAATGGCTTTATAGGTAAATTCTGCTAATCTTGCTTGGGCGGAGGCTTCCCCTGGTGGGAGAATTAAGTCACCATCCCAGATAAATCCTAAATCTTTGGCAGTGGGTAATGGAATTGCACCTGCGTTTTGGGCAATTTCTTGTTCGCCTGGTGTTAATCCTTCTATGGTTTGTAAGGTTTCTACTGGGGGCAATTTTGGTTTGCTAATCCAATTTTTCCAAAATGGGGTGTACACAGTGTAAGGTGCATTGCTACCTGTGCGAATTTCTGCGGGAGAGTGGAGAATTTGATCCCAATTTTCGTTGAGGAATTGAATGCCTTTTTCTTTGAGTGCGTCAATTATATTGCGATCGCGTATTTGAGAATATGGTTCTACATCCCAATTCCAAAACACAGCTTTGGCATTTAAAGCTTCAGCCAAGGCGGGAATTGCCTGCATAGGATCGGCATGGAGAATCAGGAGTTGGCTACCAATTTGGGCATATCGCTCCTGTAATGCCTGTAAGCAGCCAATCATATATGTTACTCTTACAGGCGCAATATCATCACGTTCAAGAATATTGCGATCTAGACAAAATACACCCACAACTTTTGGGCTTTGACTTCTTGCCGTAGCTAGTCCAGTATTGTCAGAAATGCGTAAGTCACGGCGATGCCAAAACAGAATTAACTCAGACATTTCCTACCTATTACAGTTCACTTGTACTATGCTAAATCCTATCAGTAAGTTGCCATTATGAACTACGTAAACTAGTCGGTATGAAAAAGAGTCTAGAAAACTAGATACTAGTGATTAGAAAATAGCGTGTTTTACTCAGAACTTTCAATGCCGAAGACTAAAAGACGAAATTTCACACCTCACACTTCATCTATTTCTTTCGGGTTAATTTCACACACTAGTTCATAGACTACTGTTTTTGGTGGCTCAACAAATAAAGGCATCATTTTTTTCAAAATGTGTTGGTAAACCTCATTTTGGTTAGCTTCCATATCTTCTACACTTTCCCAAAAAATGATAGATATGCCTCTGTCAGTTCCTGGTTCTTGTAAAAGATAGGCTCCTTTGAAACCTTTTGTATATGTTAATACAGCTTCTTCATAAAGTTGTTTGGCAGCTTCAAATTTACCAGGCTTGAATTCGCCCATTGCCACATGAGTAAATTTATGTCTGAGAAAATCTTGAAAATCCATAAAATTTTTCTCCGTAAATTCAGATTTATTTCAGCTTTAAATTGTAAAATAAATTACAATTTATTGTTATATTCCTTTTTTTATCTGAAAAACTAAAATATCACTATAGAGTGCCTTAATGGCAAAAATAAGTAAAACTTAAAATTTATTGTATTTAATTTTAATCTGTCTTTTTACCTGCTTTTTGGGAATTCAATTCTCAACAATTCTCGAAATTGCTTGATTTTTGTTAATTAAGCAGTAAGTTAAAAAATTTAATATTTTCTATAGATTTATTACAGAATAGATTATGTAGCTTTTAAAACTCAATTACTTAATATGAAATTTTAAAAATGCTTGAAAACAATGGATATTGATAAGTTTAATAGTTTAAACCAAAGAATAAAAAGTTACATTTGGGAGATACCAAGCTGCAATAAACTCATAATCCAGACAATTTATTTTTTCAATCAATAGATCATCTATCCAGCATTTGACAATAAAATGAATTTGACTACCCTCAAATTAGCTAAATAGTCTGAGACTACATATCCATCAAATCTGGAAGCTATAGCTAAATTATAATTAAGAAAAAAATGCCATATTTGCAGTTAAAATTGCATAATACTCTATTAAATTTAAATAAATGATATTTAACTCTTGTTTGCTATAGCTTGCATTCTCTATCTTGTTCTGAGGTTAAGAACATAAATTTAATTGATGAATTAACTATGCCATTACAAAATCAGCTAATTAATTGGCCGACTTTATATCATCTAATTAATCATTCTCCTTTAACGATTAACCCTGATAGTTATCTAGTCGATGCTATTATCTTGATGAGCCAGAAACAATCTCAAAGTCTGTCTCTGCCTAGCTTAAATAGATATTTCAATGCTGATATCTGTAATCAGCAAAAAAATAGTTGTGTCTTAATTGTAGAAGCTGGATATTTATTAGGGATAATTACAGCAAAAGATGTAATAAATATCATTGCATCGGGAGTTGATATCACCCAAACAAAAGTGGCTGATGTAATGGTAACAGCATTAATTACTCTCAGGCAAAGTCATGCAACAGATATATTTACAGCTTGGTCACTGTTACGTCACTATCAAATTAGTTATTTGCCAATTGTAGATAACCAAGGCAAATTAACAGGTATTATTACTGATAGTATTTTAGTACAAGCTTTCAACCGGGACATAATAGTTGGTATCAAAACAGCCTGCCAGAAACCAAAAAATAATTATCGCAAAATCAATGGTATAAGTTGTTCTATCCACCATAATCTTCAGCTAGGAATAGAACAAAAATCATCTACATTTCTATCAACTCATCAAGAACTTCAAGAAACTCGTAAAAAACTTCAGATGGTAGAAGAAAAACTCCACCGAACTCAGGATGAGTTAGAAAAACTAGTGGCAGAAAACCAGCGTTTGCAGCAGAAAATATTTAAATACCAAAAGGCTGAAGCAGCTTGGCAAAATAGAGAGAAACTTTATTGTCAACAAAAAGAAGAATCATTGCGTGAGAGTGAAGCCAGACTCAGTTTAGCTTTAGAAGCTGCTCACATGGGTATTTGGGACTGGAAAATCCAAACAGATGAAACCCTTTGGTCGGCTAACATGGGTCTACTGTATGGTTTACCTAACAGGACTGCGTGTCCAACAAAGGAAGACTTTTTGGAGTTAGTTCATCCTGAAGATCGGCAAGTTTTTAGTCAGGCTGTGACAGCGACTATTCAACAAGGAGTGAAATTTGTTGTTGAATATCGTGCTGTTTGGCCAGATAGCAGCATTCACTGGCTGAATTCGACAGGTCAACTTTACTACAACGAAGACGGTCAGCCAAGTAGGTTAACGGGGACAACTAGAGATATTAGCGATCGCAAACAAGCTGAACAGAAAATTCTCGAACAAGCAGCTTTGTTGGATATTGTCACAGATGCAATTGTCGTGCAAGATTTGCAAAATCGGATTCTTTTTTGGAATCAAGGTGCTGAACATCTGTATGGTTGGTCAGAACAAGAAGCAGTAGACCAAAACGCCGATGAACTTTTATTTAAACAACCCTCACCAAAAATCTTAGCGGCGATAGAAAAAGTAATTGATAGTGGTATTTGGCAAGGTGAATTACATAAAGTTACCAAATCTGGCAAAGAAATTATTGTCGCTAGTCGTTGGACACTCATGCAGGATAGTACAGGAAAACCTAAATCTATCTTGATTGTTGACACTGATATTACCCAAAAGAAACAACTAGAAGAACAGTGTTTCCGCACGCAAAGATTAGAAAGTCTTGGGACTTTGGCTGGTGGCATCGCCCATGATTTGAACAATATTTTGACACCAATTTTAGCTGCATCTCAACTGTTACAACTAAAGTTTCCCCAAGACACAGAGCGCTATTATCAGCTAATGGCAATTATCGAAAATAATGCCAAACGTGGTGCAGATTTGGTGAAACAAGTATTATCGTTCGCGCGGGGGTTTAAAGGAGAACGCACAATTATTTTGATTAAGCACTTAATTTCGGAAATGCTGCTGATTGCCAAACAGACATTCCCGAAATCTATTGAATTTGCGATCGCCATTCCCGATAATCTGTTGGCTGTGTCTGGGGATGTTACCCAGCTGCATCAAGTGCTAATGAATTTGGTAGTTAATGCCCGTGATGCCATGCCGGATGGCGGTAAAATTGAAATTTTCGCAGAAAATAGATTGATTGATGAAGCCTACGCCCAAATGAATTTGGATGCTCAAGCTGGGCATTACATTGAGCTAACTGTAGCGGATAATGGGATGGGGATGCCGCCAGAAATATTAGATAGAATTTTCGAGCCATTTTTTACGACCAAAGACATAGGGATAGGGACAGGGTTAGGTTTGTCAACAGTTCTAGGCATTATTAAAAGTCATGGTGGTTTTATTAATGTATCTAGTAAAGTCGGTAAAGGCACGAAATTTAAATTGTTCTTACCCGCCGTAGAAGGTTGTCCAGCAATCAAAACCGAAAACTTAGCAGTACCTTTAGGGGAAGGAGAATTAATTTTAGTTGTTGATGATGAAGCAAAAATGCTAGAGATTGCTACCATCGTCTTAGAAAACTACAACTACAAAATTTTGACGGCTAGTAATGGGATTGAAGCGATCGCACTTTATGCCCAACATAAACATCAAATCAAAGCTGTGTTGATGGATATGATTATGCCGGAAATGGATGGGATAACTGCCATTCGCACCCTACAAAAAATGAATCCTCAAGTGAAAATTATTGCTTGTAGTGGGTTTAATCCCCAGGAAAAATTGACAGAAGTTGTCAATGCCAATATTCAGCTAGTTTTGCCAAAATCTTTTACTGCCAAAGATTTATTGAACAGTTTACAGTATGTATTGAGAAACCAAAATTAGGTTTTTTTAGGTATAAGTTTGACTTTTAAAAAAATCTTAGGTGCAGCCTAAACCCTGATTTTTCTAGTTCAAAAATCAACTAGAATTCTGAATAATATAACTACCCATTACTCAAGAAATAACATGGCCAAAGAAATAGAACGGAAATTTTTAGTTAAAGGCGATGCTTGGAGAAACCTAGGTGTAGGTGGAGTCTATCGTCAAGGATATATTGCTACTCAAAAAGCAGTGACAGTAAGGGTACGTATTGCTAACGACCGAGGTTATTTAACAATTAAAAGTCCTAGTGTGAATTGTTCACGGTCTGAGTTTGAGTACGAAATTCCCCTGGCTGATGCTCAAGAAATGTTAGATACATTATGCGATCGCCCATTAATTGAAAAAGTGCGATACAAGGTAAAATTAGGTGATTTAACTTGGGAAATTGATGAGTTTGATGGTGACAATAAAGGCTTGATAGTGGCAGAAGTTGAACTGAGCGATGTAAACCAACAAATTGAACTACCAGAATGGATTGGTGAAGAAGTTTCTCATGAGAGTAGGTATTTCAATAGTAATTTAGCCAGATTTCCCTTTTCAAAATGGTAAACTATATCCAATAAAGGAGGATATCTAAAAAGTATAATATATTTCTCTTGCTCCCCCTAAATCCCTTAAAAAGCTACCCATTACTCGGACTTTTCTCAACATTTACGAGAGTATTCAATTACGCTTTTTCTAATCCTGATTATTTCGTCCTTAATTCTCAATAAAACGTCAATTTTAGCGAGAATATAAAGACCGAATTTATCAAGTAGGCTTAAAAAAATTAGTGTTTAAGATGATTACATAACAATCCTAAAAGGCTTGTTAAGAAAGATGTAATTAATGGATAGCTTTTTAATGTAGGACTGTTTCATTTAACAATTTATCTCAAAGTTCCTCGAAGTAATACAAGGTATTCTCAGATAGGCATAAACATCACTCAGTTGAACAGCCTCTGGTGGTAAGTGCAGAACTACACAGCATTTATAGACAGCAGCTTGATATTCTCGCCATTGCTTACGGATAGCTGTACTTACCGCATCTTTGCCTAAATCTGTAAATTTTAGCCCAGCCCTAGCCAGCCAAACTTCGACATCAGTGGTTTCTCCAACTGGCTGGGATATAAAAGTTGAGTTATTCATAGTTTCAGTATTTTTGATGAAAAAAAAGTTAAATAAATCCTCACAATCAAATATTTGTGTCTTTTTCAATATTTAAGCTTTGAAAAGACTGTTTTAACTGTTCCCAGAGTATTTCAATTTGCTTGTAAGACTCGTCAACAGAAAGTTTTCCCGCAGTCTGAAGATTGCAAATATAGCTGACTCGTTGTGAAAATTCTTGAAAATTAGCATTAAACACCAAATTGTTCGGTGTGAATTCACCTGAATATTGGTAGTGTGGATAAATAAAATTGTGTTTGTCTATTTGAGAACGGTTATTCATAGATTATTGGTAATGAAAAAATAAGTAATATTATTGAGTTAGAAAAAAATTATTAGGCAAATTTGAGATTTTTTACCTCTATCTAACAGCATATATTGATTAAAAACCAGTTAAAAGGTATACATTCTCCTCAGTGTTGTAGGTTCAGTATATGCAGTAGATTTAAAATCTGCAATTTGGTTTAGTTGTCTAATTAATAAAATTAATTTATGTATAAACTTCTTCAAGGGACAGAATCCATACCATTTTGGATAATAAATTGGGAATTGATCTGTGCATCTAGTACAGCACAGCCTAAATAGCATCAGCTATTTTCTAGTAGAGAAAGATTCCAGCTAGTCTAGGGATATTCCTGAAACATACGTAAAATTTTTGTATTAGAAAACACATTTTCTTGCCTGTAAAACTATTTAGCAATTCTCTAAAAATGTGCGCTTAATGATTATCTCTATGGGAATTAGGGGTGTTGATTGATGAGTGTTACTATTTTGGCAGTACTGATAAATATTTTGTGCGTATGGGAATACTAAATCTGAGATTTAAGATTTGGTATTATGGTAAGTATTCCCGGATATCGGTTGAGTCAAGAACTTTACAATGGCTCTAAAACCTTGGTTTATCGGGCTATTCGAGAGACTGATGCTTCATCTGTAATTATTAAACTGCTAAAAAATCCTTATCCTAGCTTTAGCGAACTAGTGCAGTTTCGTAATCAATACACCATTGCTAAAAATCTCAACTATCCTCAAATCATCCAAACCTACAGCCTGGAAACTTATCAAAATGGCTATGGGTTAGTGATGGAAGATTTTGGAGGGATTTCTCTGCAAGAATGGAGAGCCAGGGTCAACGTAGAATTCCTTATAGAATTTTTGCAGATTGCGATCGCAATCTGCAATTGCTTAGAAATACTTTACCGAGAGCGAATTATTCATAAAGATATTAAACCCAGCAATATTTTAATTAATCCCGAAACCAAACAAGTTAAATTAATAGACTTTAGTATTGCATCTTTGTTACCGCGAGAAACTCATACTATCCTGAATCCTAATGTACTAGAAGGTACACTGGCTTATATTTCACCAGAGCAAACTGGGAGAATGAACCGGGGAATTGACTATCGGACTGATTTTTATTCTTTAGGTGTCACTTTTTACGAATTACTAACAGGCGAGTTACCTTTTCAGTTTTATGATGCAATGGAATTGCTGCATTGTCATATTGCCAAGGTAGCTCCTTTAGTACATGAAATTAATCCTCAAATCCCCGCGGTACTTTCAGAAATCGTCAACAAATTGATGGCGAAAAATGCCGAAGACCGCTATCAAAGTGCATTAGGACTAAAAACAGATTTACAAAATTGCTTATATCAATTAAAGTCAACAGGTGAAATTCATAGCTTTGCAATTGCTCAAAGAGATGTGTGCGATCGCTTTATTATTCCTGATAAACTCTATGGCAGAGAACTAGAAGTAGAAATTCTCCTCAAAGCATTTGGTAGAGTTAGTGCTGGCGCAACAGAAATGGTCTTGGTTGCTGGATTTTCTGGTATTGGTAAAACTGCTGTTGTCAACGAAGTTCATAAACCAATTGTGCGCCAACGCGGTTATTTTATCAAAGGCAAATATGACCAATTTCAAAGGAATATTCCTTTTAGTGCCTTTGTGCAAGCATTTAGAGATTTAATGGGGCAATTGTTAACCGAAAGTGATGTCCAAATTCAGCAGTGGAAAACCCAAATATTAGATGCAGTTGGCGAAAACGGACAAGTAATTATTGAAGTTATCCCTGAATTAGCCAGAATTATTGGTGAACAACCAGCAGCAGTAGAATTATTCGGGACAGCAGCCCAAAATCGCTTTAATTTATTATTTCAAAAATTCACTCAAGTTTTTACCAGTCCAGACCATCCCTTAGTGATATTTTTAGACGATTTGCAATGGGCTGATTCAGCATCATTAAATTTAATGCAAATATTAATGGCTGATACAAATTATCTTTTGTTAATTGGTGCTTACAGAGATAACGAAGTTAATCCAGGTCATCGTTTGATATTAACTTTAAATGAAATCCAAGAAAAAAAAGTACCGATTAATACAATTACTTTAGCTGCACTGGGGCAGGAAACTATAAATCAATTAGTTGCTGATACTCTAAAATGTGCCACAAACTTGGTATGGAATCTTTCTCAATTAATCTATCAAAAAACCCAAGGAAATCCGTTTTTTACAACCCAATTTCTCAAAGCATTATATCAAGATTATCTCATTAAATTTGATTTAAATTTAGGCTGTTGGCAATGCGATATTACTCAAATTGCTGCTCAAGCGATTACAGATGATGTTGTAACTTTTATGAGTTGGCAACTGCGAAAACTCCCGAAATCAACTCAACAAGTGTTACAGTTGGCGGCTTGTATTGGTAACTCTTTTGATTTAGCAACATTGGCAATTGTTTCACAGCAATCAGAAATTGAGACGGCGGCTGCTTTATGGAAAGCATTACAAGAAGGGTTGATTTTACCCATTAATAATATTTATAAATTTTATCAACAAGAGTCATTGGTTAATGGTGATTTGTCATCTGTAGAAGAACTGCAACAAACAAGCAATGACCAAGCACAAATGACCGTTTTTTATAAATTTTTACATGACCGAGTACAGCAAGCAGCCTATTGCCTAATTCCCGATGATCAAAAACAGGCGACTCATTTGCAAATTGGTAAATTACTTCAAAAACAATTTTTGGAACATGAGCAAGAAGAAAAACTGTTTGATATTGTCGGGCATTTTAATCAAGGAAAGGCATTAATCACCCAAACAAGCGATCGCCAAACCCTCGCCCAACTCAACTTAAAAGCTGGCGAAAAAGCGAAAACAGCTACTGCATACAGCGCCGCCATTGCCTATTTACAAATTGCGATCGCCCTTTTAGAGTCAGACTGCTGGCAAACCCAGTATGAATTAGCCTCAAACCTATATGTAGCAGCGGCCGAAGCCAGTTATTTAAATGGTGATTTTGATGGGATGGAAAAGTTTGCTGCATTGGTATTACAGCAAGCCAAAACCATTCTTGACAAAGTGAAAATCTATGAAATTCAAATTGCAGCGCAAACATCTAGAAGCCAAATGTTAGCGGCGATCGCGGTCGGTAGAGAAGCTCTAGGGCAATTGGGCGTAGAATTCCCCACAGAATTAGACGAATTTCATCTTCAACAAGCCTTAGCAGAGGTAAACCAGCAACTAGAGGGCAGAGAAATTACCCAACTTATTGACTTACCCCCAATGAGTGAACCTACGGCGCAAGCCGCAATGGAACTGTTAGGAATGTTATTTGCACCAGTGTTTCTGGGTAATCCGGGTTTATTACCATTGCTAGGCACAACAATGGTGCGCTTGTCCATCCAGTTTGGGAATGCTCCCGCCTCGACGGTAGGATATGTGACTCAGGGTGTAGTACTGTGTTCCTTTTTGGGCGAAGTTGAAACAGGCTACGAGTTTGGTCAATTAGCACTCTCTCTACTAGAGCAGGTGAATGCTCAAAGCCGAAAATGCTGCACTCTCACCCTGTTTGGCTGTTTCATTCAACATCGCCGACAACCACCTTTGCCAACTTTTTCCACATTGAAAGAAGCCTATAAGACGGGCATGGAAACTGGTGATTTTCTCTATGCTGGCTACAGCATAGTAATTTACGCCTTTACTTCCCTGTTCATGGGTGTAAATCTGGACACATTGATACTGGAATTTCCTACTTACAGTTCTGTCTTAGCTCAAGTGAAACAAGATTCAGCGCATATTTATTTGGATATGATGCAGCAAACAGTCGAGCAATTAAGAGAAACTGTCAGTCAACCAGATCGCTTAATCGGTAAGGTCTATGATGAAACTGTGATGCTACCGAAGCACCAAAAAGATAATGATCTCACAGGAATTGCCTTTGTTTACATTTACAAACTGCTGCTTGCTTACTCTTATGGTAATTATGCGACTGCTCTCGACTACATTACCCAAGTCCAACCCTATTTAATGGCATTATCTGGACTAATTCATATTCCCATTTTCCATTTCTACACTGCCCTCACCCATTTAGCAATCATTACCACACAACCAGAATCAGAGCAAAGTAAAATTCTCATTGAGGTAGAAACTCATCAAACAACTCTGCACCAATGGGCGCAATATGCTCCAATGAATCATCTGCATAAATGGCATTTAGTGGAGGCAGAAAAGTGTCGAGTTTGTGGTAAAAAATTAGCAGCAATAGAACATTATGATCGCGCCATTGCGCTGGCTAAAGATAACCAACTTCTCAACGAAGAAGCCTTAGCCAATGAACTAGCGGCTAAATTTTATCTTGCTTGGGGCAAACCAAAAATTGCTCAAATTTACATGATTGATGCGTATTACTGTTATGTACGTTGGGGCGCAAAAGCCAAAATAATCGATTTAGAAAGTCGCTATCCCCTACTACTGCTGACAATTCTGCACAAACAGCAAATACCTCTGAACCCAACAGAGACGATCATTTCTACATCTTTTGAGACAGTTGATAATACCAGTTTTAATCAAGCTAGTCTTTCCAACAGCCTCGATTTGTCCAGCATTCTCCAAGTTTCACAATCCCTATCCAGTGAAATTGAGTTAGAGAAATTACTCTCCACTTTACTTGATGTCATACTCAAAAATGCCGGAGCCGATAAATGTGCATTGCTCATGCCAAAAGGCAATTCTTGGTTCATTGAAGCACTTTGCCAACTAGGACAACCTACCATTGTTTTGCGATCGCTGCCCTTTGAAGATCATCAAACAGTACCCGTTAGCCTGATAAATCAGGTGAAAAATACCCATTCCTTAGCTGTAATTGACAATGCAACCATCGAAAAAACCCTAGCGGCTGATCCATATATATTGCAATATTCACCCAAGAGTCTTCTTTGTGCGCCAATTCTCCATCAAGGTAAATTGATTGGCATTTTATATTTAGAAAATAACCTGACAGTCGGAGCATTTACGCGCGATCGCCGAGAAATTTTGCATTTATTAATTTCTCAAACCGCCATCTCTTTAGAAAATGCGCGATTATACGCTCAATTAGAAGATAGAGTCAAAGAACGCACCCAAGAATTAAACCAAAAAAATGAGCAACTGCAAACAACTTTAAAAGAATTACATCGTACTCAAACACAGATGATACAAAGTGAAAAAATGTCAGCTTTGGGACAATTGGTAGCCGGTATTGCCCACGAAATTAATAACCCAATCACCTTTATACATGGAAACCTCAATTATATTCATCAATATACACAAGACCTATTGCAGATATTAAATGCCTATCAATTTCACTATCCCCATCCGCCACAATCTCTGCAAGCAGAAATAGAAAATATAGAATTTAACTTCTTAAAAGATGATTTACCTAATATTCTCAAATCAATGAATATGGGTTCCGAGCGCATTCGACAAATGGTTGTATCTTTACGCAGCTTTTCTCGCTTAGATGAATCAGAATATAAAGCTGTGAATCTGCATGAAGGCATTGATAACACCTTAGTTATGTTGCAATATAGACTGCAAGCACAGCCTGAGCGTCCAGCCATTAACATCATCAAAGAATATGGTGAGCTACCGTTAGTAGAATGCTATGCCAGAGAAATTAACCAGGTATTTATCAATTTGATTGTAAATGCGATCGATGCCTTGGAACAAAGTAATCAGGGTCGTAGTTTATCAGAAATCACCGCCAACCCAAATCAGATTCTGATTCGTACTACGAAAACACAACAAAACCAAGTAGAGATTATCATCGCCGATAACGGAATCGGTATTCCAGAACATATACAATCGCGCTTATTCGATCCTTTTTTCACTACCAAACCTGTAGGTAAAGGTACAGGCTTAGGCTTATCAATTAGCCATCAAGTTATTACTGAGAAACATAATGGTTCAATTCACCTCAATTCTATATTAGGTCAGGGAACAGAATTCATTATCACCTTACCCATCAAAGCAAATTAACATCCTCTGGTTTCGATATACTTGATTAAATAACGCTTTGCTACTTCATTGATAAAGACTTAGCAAAAAAGAATTCTTAAGTATGGACGTTTAACATCTAATTGCGATATAAAGTATTTACCCAAAAAAAAGTAACTCCAGTACAAGCAATTTTTCCACAACTTATAAGGTTGATTTCTTTGATTGCATAACTGCTATAGCAATCCTAAATTATTTGTGATGTTTTGCTTCTTCTTTTTATTCTCCTTATTAGCGTCCTTTGTGGTTCGTTAAAAAGAATATTGTTTCACAACTCACATAGGATTTTTATATCAAGGACTTAATATCAATGGGTAATTAATTTATGAATACTAAACTTCGACTAACAGTAGTTGCACCATCAGGGATTTTAGATAAAATTAGAGGCAATCAATTGCATAGCGACATTAGTGACCTGATAAATAATGGCACTAATATTATATTGATTGATATGAAAGACATTAAATTTATAGATAGTTCTGGCTTAGGGTTGTTAATGTCTATAATGCAAATGGCATCCAAGGCTAACGTCAAATTCTTTATTTGCTCTATTAATGAACAGGTTAGAATGTTATTTGAATTAACTAAAGTAAATAAATTTTTGCAAGTTTTTATTGATCAGGATGACTGTAAACGTTATATATTAACAAATTTATACCGGGTTCATCACAAGTAAGAAAAATCATTTTCACCCGCCAAAGTAAGATAAAAAATACTTGAGCGCAAAAATATTTATCAAAATAAATTAGCCCTACCTTTTTAAGTAGGGCTAATGGCTATGTTTTATCTCTTTTTTAGCGTGGTTATTTTAGCTAAACCACAAAATTAGGCGATGTTTAAATCAACGCGGACAACTAAATCGTTGAAGTCGCGATCGCCTCCTCTTGGCAAGTCTTCAAAGCCAAAGATATTATTTCCTAACAAAGCAATTTGGTCGGTTTGTCTGGTATTAGCACCTAAGACGGGGAAGTAAACCGCAGGATTTCTGGGGTTGTTATCTAAAATTGCTTCTGGTGTACCATTGGCAATAATAAATGGTGCATAGATATAACCTCCTTGTAAGGTTGCAGAGTAAGTTGTTATCCCACGGTTGGCTGTAAGATCAATCCCAGGAACGCGGTTGCTGACAGCAGCCTCGGTGTAACCAGCTTGTCCGGGTAAGATATCTGCTTGACCATCACCGTTGAGGTCAATACCACCATTCACATCGGTGACTCGATAGAAACTGGCGTAGTTTCTATAACCTGCATCTTTGCTAACGACAAAATCAGCCGTGACTAATTGTGTAACGTTACGCAAGTCGATGAGTTCGGCTTGTGATTGACCTTGTAATGCTGTACCAATTGGTAAAACTGTGTCGGTAGATTGAATGTTCACTACCAAATCTTGGAAAAGTTGACCATTTCCTGGTTGAAATTCCCAAGCGAGGGAGAATTTATCGTTACCTAAGTCGGTGATTCTTTGAGTGTTGGGATTAGCAAAGATGACGCTGTTGCTGGGGATATTACCAGCGCGAACATCATCACTCGTACCATTGCTGACTACATAGAATCTGAGGCGATCGCCTGAGTCAAATTCTAGTAATCTGGAAACATCGGCAGTGTTCAAGCCACGATTCACCGCCGAGAAAATGGTTTTTGCCCTTTCTAAAGCAGCTGCGGTGTAACCTGCTTCGCCTGGGGCGATACCATTGATTCTACCTGCGGCATCATCTACAGTAAACACACCAAGTTCATTGGTACGGTTTGCACCGCGTCTGGTGAGGTCTACTTGCAGTCTGGTTTTAGCACCACTGCCTTTGATGGTAAAGATATCACTGTTGGGAGTTTGGACGAGGGGGCGATCGCTATCGGTAATAGTAACAGTTGCAGCTGTGTTAGTTGTACCAAGGTTGTAATTATTACCATCAACCAAGCTCAAAGTCACAGTTTCATTGCCTTCGACCAAATTATCATCAATTGGTTTAACGGCAATATCCACGTAGGATCTACCAGCAGCGATGGTTGCAGTCCCGGTGAGGCTGTCGTAATCACTACCATTAATAGCAGTACCACCAACGGTGTAATTAAAGGTCAAGGCTGTATTAGTATTACCGACCCGCGAAATGCGGAAAGTTCCAGGAGTGGAATCACCTTCTGTAGTATTAGGAGTCGTGCTGGTAATGCTAACCACACTGGTAGCCAAATTTAACGGTCTGTCTAACTCCAGAAGAATTATTTCGTCGTTGTCGATGTCTCCTGGTCTACCTTGAGAGAAGGGATAGTTATTATCATTAGCAACCAAAATGGTGTTTGCATCCAACACCAAGACATTTTCAATGGTGACAAAGGGAAAGGTAAATGTTGTGCTACCGTCTCGATTCAAGTCGTTGGGGTCTTGAATATTCAGCAAATCTGCAATTTCTTGTTTTTCAACAAAGCCATTTGCATCGCGTTTTGAGAAGTCAACTTTGAAGATTTTTTTGAATTGGGCGGCGCTACCTTGGTTTTGATCCCGTTCAATTACCAGATACTCATGGTCGTTAACTACTGTGAAGTCACCAATGGAGTAACTAGGGTTATCCAAATGGTAATAACCAACCAGACCTTGATATTGTTCTGAGGCGACATCAAATTTATAAATCCGCAGTGAACCAGCAGGGTCGCCAGCCACAGTACCTTCTAATAATGGATACAAGGTTTGTCTATCTGGGCTGATGGCTAAACCTTCAAAACCCCTGGAACCACCAAGGTTAGCCACGGCTGGTTGTCCGACAAATTGGTCACGGACTGAATCACCAACACCGGGGAAGTCGGTAAAGTAGGCATCCACACCCAAATTGATGAACTGTCTGTATTCTGCCAAGGGGTCGCCGTTATAGCTTGGTGACAAGAAAAAGCTTTCACTACGGAAAGTGTAAGGATGTACCTGTAAACCTGCGGCGTGGGCATCTTGGATTAATGTTGTGGGAGTGCCGATAATGCGATCGCCATCACTAATCTGTCCATCACCATTGAGGTCATCTGGTCTGCCATCACCGTTGCGGTCTACCGTTGTAGCAGGAACAATTAAGCGTTTATCTGGGCCAATACCTGCTGCGTAAGTGGCGATCGCGGCGAGTCCTGTCGGTCTAATTAAGTCGCCATAGGTGCGAGTATCACCGCTAACCACAAAGTCATAGGGTCTACCTGCTGCACCACCAATTAACTGAATCAAAGGTATATTAATGCCAGCTGCGGGGAGGATGTCTTGCTTTAATTCCCGCAGATTACCCACCTCAAAGGATTGAATAAAGATGCGGCTGGGGTCAGTGAAATTTTCCCGAACTAATGTGTCAACCAGTAATTGACTGATATTAGTGTTGATGGGTGTACCATCAAGGCGTGTACCAACTGAGTCAAAGTAAACTGGGTGCTTAGTTTCGGGATAAATGCCAATTTTCCGCCCAGTTTCGGCTTCGACTTGCTTGACTAAATCAATGATTTCTTCAAGGGTGGGAATCTTCAACCCATCATTGTTGAATCTGGTTCCGCGCAGTTGCGGCAAACGTTCAATCGCATTGAGGGTTTTTAGTTCTGCTAGGGTAAAATCTTCGACAAAGAAGCCATTCTCCGCTACACCATCAACAACTTTTGTGGTGCGGCGATTAGCAAACTCTGGATGATTTAAGACATCGGTAGTGGCAATGATGTTAGGTTCATGACGCGCCACCAAATGCCCATCTTTGGTAACTACTAAGTCAGGTTCGATAAAATCTGCACCAAGAGCGATCGCTAATCGGTAAGATTCTAAAGTATGTTCGGGACGGGAACCACTTGCGCCACGGTGTCCAATAACTAATGGTGCATTACCACTTAAAGTATTAAACTCTTGCAAATTGCGGACATCGGGGTTTTGGGGAGACCGGACAAACTCTCCGGTTAATTGGTCACGCACTAAATCACCAGTACCGGGGAAATCGGTAAAGTAACCATCCACACCCAAATTGATAAACTGGCGAAACTCTGCTTGAGGATCACCGTTGTAATCTGATGCCAAAAACCCGCCTTCGTTGCGGAATGTGTATGGATGCACTAACAAGCCTGCATCATGGGCATCATTTACCAAGGAGGTTGGGGCTGTTAAGGTTTTATCTGCGTCATTAACTAATCCATCACCGTTGACATCATCAGCTTGACCATCACCATTAGCATCCACACCGCGAACCGATACAATCATCCGCTTCCAAGGGCCGATTCCTTCGGCGTAGGTGGCAATTTCTTGCAAACCTTCGGGGGTTCTTAAATCGCCATAGGTGCGAGGATCGCCACTAACTTGGAAGTCAAAAGGTTGATACTCAATCAGCGAACCATCAAGATTGACATCACGGGCATCTAACAACTGGATTAACGGTAAGTCAATCCCAGCCGCAGGTAAGATTACATCATTAAGTTGCTTAAGATTACCAACCTCAAAAGATTGAATAAATACTCTAGATGGGTCAGTAAAATTATTGGCAACTAAGAGGTCAACTAACTTTTGACTGATATCTTGATGAATTGGTGTACCATCCAGACGTGTACCCACTGATGCAAAGTAAGTAGGATGCTTGGTTTCAGGGTAAATGCCGATTTTCTTACCTGTATCTCTTTCTACCTGATTCACCAAATCAATGATTTCTTGCAAGGTAGGAATTTCATACAAGTTGTCGAATCTGGTTCCTCTTATACCTGGCAAACGTTCAATAGCGCGGAGGGTTTTGATTTCCGCTAGGGTAAAATCTTCAACAAAGAAACCATCTTCTGCTATGCCATCAACTATTTTAGTTCTGCGGCGATCGGCAAATTCAGGATGATCTAAAACATTGGTAGTAGCAATGATATTTGGTTCGTGACGGGCAATCAACACACCATCTTTTGTCACTACCACATCGGGTTCGATGAAGTCTGCACCCTGTTCTATCGCCCGCATATAAGAACCAAGGGTGTGTTCTGGTCGTTCGCCGCTTGCGCCTCGGTGGCCAATCACAATTGGTGCTTGACCGTTGAGGGTGTTGAGATCAACAATGTTGGGTGTGGGAATGGGTGCATCTAACAGTTTGCCCGTTGCATCAAAGTGCAGTAAGTAAGGGCCAAACTCATCACCAACCCAAAAAGTTCCATCTTCCGCAATCACAAAAGATTCAACATCGAAATCTGCACCAGTGAGAAGGCGTTGACTGGTGTTTTCATTCACAATCTGGAAAGGAACTTTATTATCTGGATCAGATAGCTGGATAAAATCTAAGATATTGACGCTACCGTTACCCCCTTGTTCTGCACCCCGGAAACTCGGATCAGCACGATAAATCCGCAACAGGTAGTCAGCACTATTATTTTGACTACCAAAACCGTTGTCAGATAAAAAGTAGAAGGAATCATCATCCGCCACTTGCACACCACTAAAACCTTGCACCGGTTGGGCGGCGAAGGGGACATTCCGTCCGTTGGTTCCAGTAATTGCACTACCAGATGGTGGCCCCTCAGCAAAGGTATCAGCAGGAAGTGAAGCAAAACCTTTGAGGGTGACTCTGGGGACAAACTGGGAAGTATCGGGATTGCGGGGATTGTAACTGGTGGTGTCGATGGTTAAAGCATCGGGGAAGGCGTTGGCGATGTTTTCCCAAGGGACAAATTTAAAGTTACTGCTGATATTCTCCCCATCAGCAATTACTCCTGGTTCATTAGAACCATCTTGGGTAATAAACACACCAGAGGGGAAGTTAGCACCTAAAGGCACATTGATCACATCTGCGCCATCAGATTCTTGTACGCTATCAATTGACCCGTTATTCCCGACAGCAAAACTACCTATATATTGGTTATTACCTGCACGGTTATAAGCCACAAAGGTGTTATCGCCTTGGCTGGAAGCTAAGAGATAGCCTTGACCATCGCTACCATAGTAAATAGTTAATCCTTCTACATCATCGGTGAGATTACTACCGCCCAAAGCCCGGACGCGATCAATCAGTGTACCTGTATTGTTTCCAAAAGGTTCTGCGTCAAATTTCCAGATACCGACATCTTCTTGACCAATGTAGAGATAGCCTGTTTCTTGGTCAACTACCATCCCTTCGGTTTGGGGCGATCGCCCTTCTGTAGTTGGAATAGTAAATTCCCGCACTAATTCAGCACCAATTTGACCATTACCTTTGTCGATTAATTTCAACTGGGCTACGTCTCCAGTTTGGCGACGGCTAACAAAGGCGTAGTAATCATTAGTTTGGGGGCTACGGTATAGCGCCAAACCGTAAGCACTGCGTGATGAAGATGAGTAAGGCGGGTTAAAAGGCGCTGCTTGGAAGATAGTACTGATGCTGCTGTCGGTAATATCTTCTAAATATTCACCGGGAGTTGTGGGGTTAGGATTAATTTTAAAGATTGCTAGTTGATCATTTTCGCGATCGCTGGCTACGGCAATATCAATTGTGCTATCACCCAATTTGAAGCCATATTGCAAATCTATATTGTTGTAGCGAATGTCCCCAGGATTGAAGGTTTGCAACAGTTCCCCAGACAAGTTATAAACTCGCAACCCACCATTTTTCACTGAGGTTAATACCAAGCTGTCGGCGGAATTGGTGGCGTTGACATAAATAGCTGGGTCATCTGCATCCGCATTTTGGATATCATCATCCAATAAAGCAGGGCTAGTTTCAACAGTTGGTGCAACGGTGGGAATTAAATCTGTATCCAAAGTGAGAATTTGGTTGAATCCAGACAAACTATCCACTTGAGTTGGTGTACCATTGACGATTCCGGCTACATCAGCGGGAATAAGGCCTGTAGCAAAAATTTGCTGTCCTAAAAATCCGACGTTGGTGATAGTTTTACCAGCTTGCATATTTTTGGGTGTGGATAAAGCAGAATAGGAGAAAGCGATTTTCACTTTTACTCACTAAAAATTTGTGAGTTTGCACAATGTGCAACTGATTTTTGCAACCCCTCTCCAAACCTCTCCCCGATGCGGAGAGAGGCTTTGAATATTACTCCCCTTCCCTACAAGGGAAGGGGTTGGGGGTTAGGTTTGAGAGAAAGTTGCACACGACGATGCCCCTGGCAAGCCGCTTCGCGTCTACGCAAATTTGGCAAGACAATATAAACTGCAAAGATGCACTTTACAGCTTGGGCGATCGCACCATGAAATAACTGTTAGATTCAGTGCTTCAGGCTATCCCAGCTAGGTTAAGGAATGTCTAGCAAAAGGTTAATTAAACAAGGCAGGAGTTAAACTCTCGTTTCGATTAAGATTATTTTTAGCTGTATTCTGAAATCTGCAACAATGAGTTTTAGAGACTGGGCAACCAGGGTGCTATTAATTTCTCTAATGTTCACCGCTTTGAGTGTGGCACTCTTGATTGGCAAAATTAACCAATCAAAAATTAATTCCACCACGCCATCAAATCAACAAATTACTACAAATTGGAGTGAATATCCCCAAGCACAATTGCAATCCTCTAAAAATCAACCAGCGAAATCTTCAGTCACCACCAGACAAAATGCTGGCAGATATAGAACTACAGAGGCTTTTGCTAAATATCTACCCAGATATGAAATTGCGGCGGTAGACCCAAGTAATTATGGCGATCGCTATACTCAAGACATTAATGGTGTAAAACTCACTAATCAACCAATTATCGTCATACATGAAACTGGTTATTCTGCCGATAGTGCAGTTAATTTTTTTCAGACACCCCATGAAGATGAAAGTGTCCAAGCAAGTTATCATACATTAATTAAACTAGATGGCACAGTTGTTTATTTAGTACCACCAGAAAAGCGAGCTTTTGGGGCAGCTAACTCAGTATTTGAAAGCTTTAATGGCGTTGAAACTGTCCAGACTAATCCTAATTTAGCGCCATCTGTGAATAATTTTGCCTATCATGTTTCTTTAGAAACACCACCCGATGGACGCGGTGATAATTACATCCAAGCTCATAGCGGTTATACAGAAGAACAATATCATTCTTTAGCTTGGTTAATTGCTCAAAGTCAAATTCCCGAAGATCGCATCACTACCCATCAACAAGTTGATCGTTCTGGGCAAAAAATTGACCCAGTAAGTTTTGATTTTGATAAGTTCCTGACTTTACTTAATACCTATCGTCAAATCAGTCCAGTTTATCGAGCGCAGGGGTAATAATATAACAGTTCTTGGTTGGGTGCAGTACATTTTGACCTCTCTCCAAACCTCTCTCCTACAAGGAGAGAGGCTTTGAATCTTACTCCCCTTCCCTTGTAGGAAAGGGGTTGGGGGTTAGGTTTTTCTTTCCTTCTCTCCATCTTTCACTTTCTTTTGTTGATGCCAAGCTTGATAAAAAGCAGGGTAGGGCATAGTTTGGGCGCACTTCCAGATAACTTCGTAGCAATTATTAAATCGCTCAAAGTCATTTTTGTAAGTTTCAGGTGATAAGTAATCCTTCAGCATAGTGACAACACTCAGCATTTTTTCCTCTGACAGAATCTTACCTAAGTTTTCTGCCGTTAACCTTCGGGTAGAATCATGCAGTTCTGGTTTGCAGATTAACTCAATCAAAGCATTAATCGCTTTTTGGTTGCCAGGATCAATTTGCTCTAAGCTTTCTGCCGCTTGCCTTCGAGTAAAATCATCCAGTTGTGGTTTGCAGATTAACTCAATCAAAGCATCAATTGCTTTTTGGTTGCCATAACCAATTTGCTCTAAGCTTTCTGCCGCTAACCTTCGGGTAGAATAATCCAGTTGTGGTTTGCCGATTAACTTCACCAAAGCATCAATCGCTTTTTGGTTGCCTGGGTCAATTCGCCCTAAGCTAGATGCAGTTTCCCATCGGGTAAAATCATCTAGTTGTGGTTTGCAGGTTAACTCAATCAAAGCATCAATCGCTTTTTGGTTGCCTGGGTCAATTTGCTCTAAACTAGATGCCGCTTGCCATTGGGTAGAATAATTCAGCTGTGGTTTGCCGATTAACTCCACCAAAGCATCAATCGCTTTTTGGTTGCCATAACCAATTTGCCCTAAGCTAAATGCCGCTTGCCATTGGGTAGAATAATTCAGCTGTGGTTTGCCGATTAACTCCACCAAAGC
>NZ_DF978442.1:0-14196 GCF_002897135.1 Nostoc cycadae WK-1
GGAGGCAGGAGGCAGAAGGCAGAAGGAAAAGTCTTACTATCCCTTGCATTCAAGCTTTTAAATTTTCCTAACATATCTGATACCGTTTCACTTTAAGTTTGATCCAAATAGACCGCAGGGGGGCGGAGGAGAAATTATTTCGGCGTACGCAATTATAGATTTTGCATACGCAATTGTTATTTTGGCGTACCCATTTGTTATTTCTGCTTACGCAATTATAGATATTGCATACGCAATTGTTATTTCGGCGAACTCATTTGTTATTTCGGCGTACGCAATTGTTATTTCGGCGTACGCAATTGTTATTTCGGCGTACCCATTTGTTATTTCGGCGTACGCAATTATAGATTTTGCATACGCAATTGTTATTTCGGCGTACGCATTTGTTATTTTTGCGATGACTTTTGCTGATTATACTTATGCCAAAATTATAAATCGGCATCAAAAATGAGTAAAAACACAGGTTTTATCACCAGGTAATGAAACTTTTAAATAAATAAATCCACAAACCTACTCATCTCAGCAAAAAGGTTACTCAACTATTTTGAAAAAAGATTATTCAAAAAGGATGCCTCATGGCTTTAAAAACTCGTCGTTCTGCTGCTGTTGAAAAAGCCCAACTTCGTCTTGCTTTGCTGAAATCTATTAGTGAAAATTTAGATTTAGGACATGGATTAACAATTGAAGTTTACAACAATCTCATCAATAATACCCGTGCTATCCTAGAATCTCATAATACGCTGGTGTCCAATCTGGAAGAATCGCGTAAAACATTAACTCAAATGGACAAAGCTCTCTCGGAAATGTCTGAAAGAATGCTAAGTGGAGTTGCAACTATCTACGGCAGAAATAGTATAGAGTATTCTAAGGCTGGCGGTTCTAATCGAAAACGCAGTAGACAATCTAGTTCTAAAGTTACTCCAGTTGTGGCTGTTCTAGCCAATCAATCTACGCAAGCTGTGATTGAAAATTCATCAACTAACGGCAACGGTACAACTCCTTTACTAAAATGATTTGTCTAATATTTTGTTTTATACTTTTAACTTCCCAACTTCCAGCCAAGGGCTGTGGCTACTTCGTTAGCTAATTCTAGGGGGTTGAAGGGTTTAGCGATCGCTGTGACTATACCCATTTGAGCATAACGACGGCGATCGCTGGCCTGAACTTTAGCAGTTAATAATATTACAGGGATTTTTTTGGTTGTGGCGTTTGCTTGGAGTTTCTCAAAGGTAGTTATCCCATCCATTTCTGGCATCATTACATCTAATAAAATCGCATCTGGTTGGTAAGTTTCGGCTTGCTTAATGCCTTCTTTACCGGAACCCGCCGTGACTACTTCCCAACCTGCAACGGTTTCTAAACAAATTTTGGCAACTTCTTGAATGTACTGTTCGTTATCGACTACGAGAATCCGTTTTACGGTCATGATTAATACCAATATATAATTCGTTATTAAGTAACGCCGTCTGCCAATTTCTCTTAAACCTAACCCCCAACCCCTTCCCTACAAGGGAAGGGGAGCAAGAATTAAAGCCTCTCTCCGCTGCGGGGAGAGGTACCCTGCGGGAAGCAAGCTATGGAGAGGGGTTGAAAACTAAGTGGCACATCGCAATATAACTCTCTTTTACTCATCACTCTGCACTGAATGATGAGTTATTCGCTGAAGTAATTCCATCACTTTTTGTTCAAATTCTTGGGTTGTGACACGTCCTTTAGTTAAAAATTCTGTATATCCTAATTTGAGTCGCTGGCGTTCAGACTCATCTAAATCTTTAGCAGAGTAAACTACCACTGGCATAGCATATAAATGATTGTGCTGTCGTAACCAATCAACTACCACAAAGCCATCGCTTTCTGGCAAAATCAAGTCAAGAATTAATAAGTCAGGATTCAGTTCTTGGCTGAGGTGAATGGCTTCTCGTCCAGTTTGAGCCAAGCAGGTTTCGATATCATGGCGCTCAAATAAAGTAATTAGTAATTGTGCTAAATCGTTGTCATCTTCCACAATTAAAATTCGGGCGCGTTTAGGAGGTTTGGCAACAACTTGTTTGAGCGATTGTAAAAGATAACTTTCTTGTACTGGTTTACTTACCCAATCAGCAAAATCTGTAATTGGTTTGTGATTAGTATCTGACTGATAAACACTACAAATCACAATAGGAATGTGTTTAGTATCTGCACGTTCTTTTAATATTGCCATTGTTTGCCAGCCGTTCATTTCTGGCATGAGCAAATCGAGTAAAATCACATCTGGCTGTTGAGCCGATGCGGTGGCGATCGCTTGTTCTCCTGTAGCAACTGCTACTACTCGATATCCACCTTTTTGCAAAAGTTTTTGTAGTTCGGTGCTGATTGCTTGGTCATCATCACAAATTAAAACTAAAGGAGAATAGGGTGTAGGTAATGGATAATGGGGAGTCGGCGGTGCTGATTCAACAGTTTGGGGAGCTTGATAGATTGGCAAAGTAAAGTGAAATTTACTACCTTCGCCTACAGTACTTTCTGCCCAGATACGTCCGCCGTGCTGTTGCACAATACTTTTGCAAATTGCTAAACCTAAACCTGTGCCATCATGGTTGCGTGAATCGGATGAATCAACTTGTTGAAAACGCTCAAAGATGCTTTCTAATTTATCTGCTGGGATACCACGTCCAGTATCTTTAACTGTGAGTAAAACATCATGTTCTTGTTGCTGAATTTCTAACCATACTGTCTCGCCTTTCATTGAAAACTTAATGGCATTACTCAGCAAGTTAGTTAAAGTTTGCACAATTCTGTCAGGGTCAGCCCATAACATGATAGATAAGCTAGAAATAGCTAATGTGATGCCTTGTTTATTTGCCAAAGGTTGAATCACATTTACTGCTGACTGAATTAAATCGGCAAGGTTGCAGATTTCCCGCGCCATCTTGACTTTGCCTGATTCAATGCGTTCGATATCTAAAATATCATTAATCAACCGGACTAAGCGATCGCTACTATCGATGGCAATTTGTAATAACCGTTTTCCTTGGTCGGAATCTGCTTTTAGTAAACCACTGGTTAGCATTCCCAAGGAGCCATGAATTGATGTTAGAGGTGTGCGGAGTTCGTGACTAACAACAGACACAAATTCATCTTTCATGCGCTCAATTTGTTTGCGTTCTGTCACATCACGCAAAATCACTGTATAGTAAACTTCCTCACCCATATTTAATTTAGAAATAGAAGCCTCAGCCGGAAATTCACTTTCATCTTTGCGTTGACCAAATAATTCCCTGCGTTCTCCCATTCTCCGCGCTAAATTTGCCGATTGACCGAAGTCTGAGACATGTTGACGATGAGCTTGGGTAAATCGCAGCGGTAAAAGTATATCTAACTTCTGCCCCATGACTTCCTGAGCAGAATAACCAAAGATTTTCTCGGCTCCTTGATTAAATAAGGTAATACATTGGCTGCTGTCGATAGAAATAATCGCATCATCAGCAATATCTAAAATTCGGGACAATTTCTCTTGGGAAACACGCAGTTCTTTTTCTATGCGTTGGCGTTCATCTAGTTCTGATTGTAATTGGTGGTTGACGCTGATTAATTCGGCGGTGCGTTCGGCAACTCGTAATTCTAATTCATTATTTGCTTTTTGTAAGGCGGCTTGACTTTGTTGTAATGCGGCTTGGGCTATAGTGCGATCGCGTTGATTGCGTAATGCGACAATACCATAAGTTAAATCTTCTGCCAGTTTTTTTAATAGTTGTACTTCATCATCATCAAAGGCATTTGCTTCAGCAGCATAAATATTCAACACCCCAAAAGCTCGTTCTTCTATCTTTAAGGGTAAAGCGATCGCCGCCGCATATCCCCGTTCTTGTGCTTGACACCGCCAAACCTCATATTTGGGGTCAGTGAAAATATTCTGAATAATGCAGATTTTAGCTGTACGAATCGCTGTACCTGTCGGCCCTTGACCTCGTATAGTATCCGCCCAAGTCAGGTTGAGGGTTTGTAAATAGCCATTATCATAGCCAGCTTGGGCAACTGGGCGAATATTTTTTTCCGCATCATCTTCAGCAAAACCAACCCACGCCAGCCGATAACCGCCAACTTCCACAATGATTTGGCAAGTTTTCTGAAGTAAATCTTGTTCATCTTGAGTACGAACAATAATTTGATTACAACTACTTGATGTCTGGAGTGTGCGATTAATCCGGTGAATTTCTGTTTCTACTTGTTTGTAGTGGGTGATATCGCGGGAAAATGCCAATTGCACAAATTTGCCATCAATTTTATTTTGCAGCGGGACAGCATGAATTTCCATCCAGCGACGATTACCTTGATAGGTGATGATCTCAAACTGTAAAGTGCCTTGATTACCTTGACAAACACTTTCATGGAGTTGGCGAAATGCTTGGTGATATTCTGGCGCAATCAAAGCATAAACTGATTTGTCAATTACTTGAGCTTTGCTTTTAGCGGCGATAATTGCCACTCCGGCAGGATTTATTTCTAATACTGTGCCATCAGTGGCAACTACCATAACCCATTCTGGTTCACTTTCAAAGATAGTACGCCAATCAACCGAGACAGCAGAATTAGCAGATGAGAGAGTAACTTTATCTGTTACTGGCTGTTGCTGAGTTTGCACCATCCGCCTGAGCAATTTTATCCGTTCTAGGCGATTCACAATCCGAGTGACTAATTCTGGCCCCACAATTGGTTTGCTGACAAAATCATCCGCACCAACGCTATACACCTGATTTACAATGTCGGCATCGGTGTGGACTGTGAGAAATAAAATTGGTAACTCACTCCAATTCGGGTCATTTCTCACAACTTGGCAAAGTTCAATGCCATTGGTGTGGGGCATTTCTACATCCAGAATCAACATATCTGGCTTGACAGCTTCCAAGGTTTCCCAAAAATGGCGCGGATCATCTAAGGAAATTATTTGTAATCCCCAAGGCGTGAGTAAAGTTTGTAACAAAGCGAGAATCTGCGGATCATCATCTACAGCGAGGATTTTCGCTTCGCCTGGGGGTGATTGTTGGAGTAATTGAGCGATCGCCTCTGCCATTTTTTCGGCTGTCATTGGCTTTTGTAAAAATGTATGTCCCCCTTGACGCGCCAGTTGTAAACGATTGCCTAAATCTGTTTGCTCGGTAAAAACTAACACTGGCACAGGCGGTTTCCGCTGCGCCAGTTCGGCTAAAAAACTCCAACTATCTTCTTGTTGGTCAGAAAAACTAGGGTCAAGTAATACTACACTGGGATGCTCTCGGTAAAGCAGCGTTCTCGCTGAATCAAGATTGGTGGCAATGCTAACTTGAAATTCTGGGTCAGATTTGGTTTGTGCGAGTTGTTCCCCTACGGTATGGTCTCGATCAATTACCAAAACTAAAGGTAATCTACTGCTACCAGATGATGAGCTTACTGCCTCATCTTGAGTTTGAATTTCTTGACGCAATGATTTCACCCAATTTTGCACCTTGGCTGTGTCTTCTGGTGTTAACTCTTGACCAGATTTGAGTAATTGCTCAATTTTTCGCGCCAATTTTGAGCCTGTAGGAAAGCCAAAAGTCCCCAACGAGCCGGCTAAGGTATGGGCTTCTTTCTGTGCTTGGTTGAGCAATTTGGGATTGACAACTGCTTGTTCTAGCACTTTGATTTGTTCATCAACTCGTCCCTGAAATCTTTGCCAAACTCCGGCGATCGCTTGGAGTGTTTGCTGCTGAGATGATGGTTCTTCTTGGGGTTTGAAGTTTTGAGATTGGGAATTAGATGATTTTGCCGCGACTTTCTCTTCTTCTTGCGGTTTGAGGCGATAGCCAATTCCATACACAGTTTCAATTAAATCACTGGGCGCTCCCACAGCTTTTAATCTCTGCCGTAATCCTTTAATATGAGTCCGAACAGCTTCTTCCCCAGGGGTATCTTCGTAAGACCAAAGATGTTCTAAAATCATGCCACAGCTAAATACTCGGCGGCTGTTGCGTAAAAATAGCTCCAAAAGTGCATATTCTTTGGGAGTTAATGATAGTAAATATTCTCTATATCTAACTTCACAACTACTAGGGTCAAGGCGCAAATTTCCCCATTCTAAAACTGGTTGTGCTGATGTACCACTGCGACGTAACAAAGCTCTAACACGGGCGACTAATTCTTCTTGTTCAAATGGTTTAACTACATAATCGTCTGCGCCTGCATCTAATCCAATCGCTTTCTCATGACTGCTATCACGGCCTGTTAATAATAGAATTGGCATTTGTCCGCCACTAGAGCGAATTTGCCGACACAAACTAATGCCATCTAGATTTGGCAAAATTACATCTAATAAAATTAAATCATAATTATAGGTTTGAATTAAATCCCAAGCAGTTTCACCATCACTGGCAACTTCAACTGCATAGTTTTGGTTGGTGAGAACAGCGGTTAGTGCATAAGCATTTAGCTCGTCATCCTCGACAACTAAAATTTTCATATCCAAACATTTCCTAATATTAATATTATTGGATAATCAGGCTAAAAAATTAAATTAAAAACACAATAATATTTTATATTCGCGTTTTAGAGCATAGTAAAATATTTACTGATCCAATGTTAAGTTTAATTCACAATTGTCAACATTTATCAATCTTTAGAAATAGTTGTCAGAAGAATCAAGCACTAAAGTTAACAACACCCGTCAAAGCTTTTCTCTGGAAATTTAAATTCTGAAATATTTATGACTATCCTCACAAGTTCCTCAAATTCTTCATCTATAAAAAAGATAGATGTCACTCAATGGGTTGCCAAATTATCACAGCTAATTAAACAGAATAATTGCCAAAAACAGACGTAAATCATCAATTGCGGTAGTTCTGCATCTCCAGCCCAAAAACTTCAATCATTCATCAGTTATGAGCAATTACAGTCAGAGGTCGATATGCTGAAAAAGATTTTAGTGGCCTTGGATCGGTCAGAGATGGGACAAGAGGTTTTTACGCAAGCATTGTCTTTAGCACAAGTCATGTCAGCGGAACTATTATTGCTGCATGTTCTATCCCCAGAAGAAGACGGTAGCCCTTACATTCCCATGTTATCTAATGTTGATTACTATCCAGGTTTGAGTGGTCAAAGTTTAGATTTATACCAAAAACAGTGGGATAGCTTTAAAGATGAAGGCGTGCGGATGTTGCAGTCTTTTTGCGCTCAAGCAAACTTGGCAGATGTTAAAGCCGAGTTTAGCCAAATTTTGGGCAACCCTGGCAATACTATTTGTAAGCTGGCTACTCAATGGAATGCAGACTTAATTGTCATGGGACATCGGGGGCGTTCTGGTCTAGCAGAATTTTTCTTAGGTAGTGTGAGTAACTATGTGTTGCATCATGCTAACTATTCAGTTTATATCGTGCATTATCCTCGCAATTTAACCAGCCCAGAAAAAACTGTTGAGAAAGCCGCGGAAAATGCCAGTGTCTCTTAAATTTTAGGTGCGATCGCCAAATAAAATCATCAATCTCCAGTAACAATGACAACCGCTTCTCCTGTAGTTCTGCCCCATCCCAGTGGTGATAAACGCCTAAAGATGCTAGACGCAACTATGAAGCGTCACCAGTATCAACAAGATGCCTTAATTGAAATTCTCCACAAAGCCCAAGAATTGTATGGTTATTTAGAAACCGATTTATTACTTTATATTGCCCGTAAATTAAAACTTCCCCCTAGTCAAGTTTATGGGGTAGCTACTTTTTACCATTTATTTTCTCTAGCACCCCAAGGTGTTCATAGTTGTGTAGTTTGTACAGGGACAGCTTGTTATGTCAAAGGCGCTCAGGCAATTTTGGCCAATGTAGAAAAAATCACTCATATTCAAGCGGGTGAAACTACAGCCAACGGTCAATTATCACTACTAACAGCAAGATGTTTAGGCGCTTGCGGGATTGCGCCTGCTGTGGTGTTTGACGGCACAGTTTTAGGTAATCAAACCCCAGAATCAGTTGGAGATTGCATCCAAGGATGGCTGGAAAATGGAACTAAATGAATTATTAGAAATTGCTAAACAAGAACGTTCTCAAGCTAAACCAGTGCAGATTCGCTGCTGCACAGCGGCTGGTTGTTTATCTGGTAACTCCCAAAGCATTAAACAAGCACTCGACGCTGATATCAAAGCTGAAGGTTTAGAAAAAGACGTACAAGTTTCTGGTGTTGGCTGTATGCGCTTATGCTGTCAAGGGCCATTAGTCCAAGTTGACACCCCAGCGGGAAGCAAACTTTACGAAAAAGTTACCACTCAGGACGCATTTGCCATTATTGAAGCGTTAGACGGTGGTAAAACCTCTGTCTCAGAAATAGATTTATCCCAGCCATTTTTTAGTTATCAAAAGCCAATTGTTTTAGAAAACAGCGGCAAAATTGACCCAGAAAAAATTCAATCTTATATTGCAGCTGAGGGTTATCAAGCTCTTTACCATGTGTTGCGTGAGATGACCTCCAACAAGGTTGTAGAGACAGTGACGCGCAGTGGTTTGCGTGGACGGGGAGGCGCAGGTTATCCCACAGGAATAAAATGGGCGACTGTTGCTAAAGCAAAAAGCGATCGCAAATTTGTCATCTGTAACGCTGATGAAGGTGATCCTGGCGCATTTATGGATCGCAGTGTCCTAGAAAGCGATCCCCACCGCGTATTAGAAGGAATGGCGATCGCAGGTTATGCTGTCGGAGCCAGCCAAGGTTATATTTATGTTCGGGCAGAATATCCTATTGCTATTCATCGTCTGCAAACGGCAATTCATCAAGCCCAACGCCTTGGTTTATTAGGTAGCCAAATCTTTGACTCTCCCTTTGACTTCAAAATCGATATTCGCATTGGTGCAGGGGCTTATGTGTGCGGCGAAGAAACCGCTTTAATGGCGAGCATCGAAGGCAAACGCGGCCTCCCTCATCCTCGTCCACCTTACCCAGCAGAATCTGGTTTATGGGGTCATCCCACATTAATTAATAACGTCGAAACCTTTGCCAATATTGCACCAATTATTCGTAAAGGTGCTGATTGGTTTGCCAGTATCGGTACAGACAAAAGCAAAGGAACAAAAGTTTTTGCCCTAGCTGGCAAAATCCGCAATACAGGTTTAATCGAAGTGCCAATGGGAACTTCTTTGCGGCAAATTGTCGAAGAAATGGGAGGCGGTATTCCTGATGGCGGTACTGCTAAAGCTGTACAAACAGGTGGCCCTTCCGGGGGATGTATCCCTGCTTCAGCATTTGATACACCTGTAGATTACGAATCCTTGACAAACCTCGGTTCCATGATGGGTTCTGGCGGCATGATTGTCATGGATCAAACTACCAACATGGTTGATGTTGCCCGCTTCTTCATGGAATTTTGTATGGATGAATCCTGCGGTAAGTGCATTCCTTGTCGCGTGGGAACTGTGCAGTTACATGGATTATTAACCAAACTGATGCAAGGCAAAGCAACATCAGATGATTTGGCACTACTGGAAGAACTTTGCGACATGGTGAAAAACACTAGTTTGTGCGGTTTAGGCCAGTCTGCACCAAATCCGGTATTTAGTACATTGCGTTACTTCCGTGAGGAGTATTTGGAGTTGATTAAAAGTGCTGAGTGCTGAGTCTAAACCTAGTTTTTTCAAGGCTTTGAGCAGTCAACTAACGTGGTGTGCAACTTTCGCTCAAACCTAACCCCCAACCCCTTCCCTCGTAGGGAAAGGGAGTAAGATTTAAAGCTTCCCTCCGAAGTGGAGAGGGATTTTAAAAATAGTCTTACATCACATTAACAATGTAGACCGATGCAATAACAATGTAACTTGTCGCAATAACAATGTAGACCGATGCAATAACAACGTAACTTGTCGCAATAACAATGTAGACCGATGCAATAACAACGTAACTTGTCACATTAACAATGTAGACCGACCCATTAAATAATCAGACACAATTACACACTCTGTTTTCTGTTCTCTGTCACTATCCCCTATTCTTATGGCAGTCAAAACGTTAACAATCAATAACCAACTTATTAGCGCCCACGAAGAAGAAACTGTCCTAGAAGCGGCGCAAGCAGCAGGAATTCATATTCCGACATTGTGCCATTTAGAAGGCGTGGGGGATGTGGGTGCTTGTCGGCTGTGTTTAGTAGAGATTGCTGGAAGTAATAAATTACAACCTGCTTGCGTGACAAAAATTAACGAAGGAATGGAGGTTTACACACATAACGATCGCCTACAAAAATACCGCCGCACAATTGTCGAAATGCTGTTTGCAGAAGGTAATCACATTTGCTCAGTTTGTGTCGCCAATGGTAATTGTGAATTACAAGACTTAGCGATTGAAATGGGGATGGATCATGTACGTTTAGAGTATCACTTCCCCAATCGTAAAGTAGATGTTTCCCACGATCGCTTCGGTATTGACCATAACCGATGTGTGCTGTGTACTCGTTGTGTCCGCGTTTGTGACGAAATCGAAGGCGCTCACACTTGGGATATGGCAGGTAGGGGTACAAACTCCCACGTTATTACTGATTTGAGTCAGCCGTGGGGAACATCGCAAACTTGTACCTCCTGCGGTAAATGTGTCAACGCTTGCCCCACAGGTGCGATTTTCTACCAAGCTTCTAGCGTTGGGGAAATGAAACATGATCGGGACAAACTTGATTTTTTAGTTACCGCAAGGAAAAAACAGCAATGGAATCTTTAGCCACGCCAGGAGGTAAATATGAAACTCCGTCGCCTTCGACAAACATTTTGGTGGTTGCTATTGGGAAGTATTTTGACAATATGTATATTCCTGGCTTTAGGAAACCCCACATCACAAACAGCGATCGCTGCTGTCACACGTTTAGAAGCAGCACCAGGCGAAATACTTTATCGCTCACAAACAAAATTAGATGATCAATCAGGACACGTTTGGCAAGCGGTTCTGTTTAAACAAACTTACCCTAATCAAGAGATCAGTTTAAATCTGCGGCTCGTCGGTTTCCCCAACTCAGCCGAATTAATTCATCCCCAACCGCTAAAAATTACCACAGCTGACGGCAAAGTTTTGACTGCTGCTGACGTTTTCTTAGATGAAGCCCCAGCACCAACTATCGGTCAATACAACTTTAAAGATATCTTGCCCCAATTACCCAACGAACCCCTACAACTAGCTATACCTTTACCCAAACAAAAATTTATTCACATCTCAGTTCCTCAATCTGTTGTACAAGAGTGGCATAAAGTCCTCATTGCCAAATCTTTAACCTGACAACATACCTCCAACTCAGCGTACCTTTGCGTTTAAAAAAATTATGCCTCGCTTGCGACTAGCAACAGTATGGTTAGGCGGCTGTTCTGGCTGTCACATGTCCTTTCTCGACTTAGACGAATGGCTGATTGATTTAGCCGGACAAGTAGATTTTGTTTACAGTCCCTTCGCGGATATTAAAGAATATCCCCACGATGTCGATGTAGTGTTAGTTGAAGGTGCGATCGCAAACGAAGAACACCTCACCACAATCCGCACTGTTCGAGAACGTTCCAAACTCTTAATTTCTTTTGGTGATTGTGCTGTGACTGGGAACGTCACCGCCTTACGCAATCCTTTAGGTAGCGCCGAACCAGTACTTCAGCGATGTTATATCGAATTAGTTGATCTTCACCCTCAAATACCCTATGAACCAGGCATTGTCCCCCCATTACTAGATAAAGTCACACCTGTACATTATGTCGTCCCCGTTGATATTTATTTACCCGGTTGTCCACCCTCAGCAACTCGCATCCGTGCCGCATTAGAGCCGCTGTTACAAGGTGAAAAACCCAAACTCGCAGGACGCGAATTCATCAAATTTGGTTGAACAGGAGGCAGGAGGCAGAAGGCAGAGGGCAGGAGGAAATAGTGATTATCCTTAACTCAGCACTCATAACTCAGCACTCATAACTCAGCACTCAGCACTTTTAAATATTAGGAGATTCATTATGTTAAAAGCCGCAGACATTATGACAAAAGATGTCGCCACCATTCGTAGTTCCGCCACAGTTGCAGAAGCCGTGACTCTAATGCGGGCGAGAGATTGGCGAGCATTAATTGTTGACCGTCGCCACGAACAAGATGCTTACGGCATTATTAGCGAGAGCGATATTGTTTATAAAGTTATTGCTTATGGTAAAGACCCTCATAAAATCAGGGTTTATGAGGTGATGACAAAACCTTGCATCGCCATTAACCCCGACTTGGGTTTAGAATACGTCGCGCGGTTATTTGCCCAACATCATTTGCACAGAGCGCCAATTATCCAAGGTGAACTAGTCGGAATCATTTCCCTCACCGATATTTTGGCTTTAAGTGACTTTATAGAACAACCCCGGTCAATTCTTTTAGAGCAACAGCTACAAGATGAAATTAAAAAAGCCCGTGCTACTTGCATAGAAAAAGGTATTCATTCAGAAGAATGCGCCGCCGCTTGGGATGCAGTAAACGAAATGCAATCAGAAATGGCACATCAAACAGCCGAAACAATCGATAGAACAGCTTTTGAAGATTACTCAGAAAGTCTGAAGTATGAAGTGTGAAGTCTGAAGTTTCATCTCTTATCCTCCTGCCTTCTGCCTCCTGCCTTTTGACCATTCACATTGACCAATGACAAAAATAATTATCGATCCCGTTACCCGCATTGAAGGACATGCCAAGATTAGTATTTTTTTAGATGATGCTGGTCAAGTGAGTGATGCTCACTTTCATGTCACCGAATTTCGCGGGTTTGAAAAGTTTTGCGAAGGTCGGCCGCTGTGGGAAATGCCGGGAATTACTGCTAGAGTTTGTGGTATTTGTCCGGTAAGCCATTTGTTAGCTTCTGCGAAAGCAGGCGATCGCATTTTAGCTGTTACTATTCCACCAACAGCTGTTAAACTGCGACGTTTGATGAATTTAGGCCAAATTCTCCAATCCCATGCACTGAGTTTCTTTCATCTCAGCGCCCCCGATTTTTTATTGGGAATGGATAGCGACCCCCAAACACGTAATGTCTTTGGTTTAATTGCCGCAGAACCAGAATTTGCCCGTGGTGGAATTCGCTTACGCCAGTTTGGGCAAGAAATTATCGAGTTATTGGGAGGGCAAAAGATTCACCCCGCTTGGGCTGTTCCTGGTGGAGTGCGAGAACCATTAACTCCAGAAAAACGCAGCCACATCCAAAATCGGATTCCCGAAGCACGCACCACAATTTTGGGTGCTTTAGCGCAATTTAAAAACTTGCTTGATGATTATGCCGCAGAAGTCCAAACCTTTGGTAATTTCCCTAGTTTATTTATGGGGTTAGTTACTGCCAAAGGTTTGTGGGAAACTTACGACGGAAATATCCGCTTTGTTGATAGTGGAGGTAATATCATTGCCGATAAACTCGACCCCACACGCTATCAAGAATTTATCGGGGAAGCGGTTCAACCAGACTCTTATTTAAAATCTCCCTACTATCGACCCTTGGGTTATCCTAACCAAAATGACCATTGCCGGATAGATAGTGGGATGTATCGAGTCGGGCCACTAGCACGGTTAAATATTTGTAACCGCATTGGCACACCTTTAGCCGATCAAGAATTACAAGAATTCCGCGATCGCGGTCAAGGTACAGTCAAGTCATCTTTCTTTTATCACTATGCCCGCTTAATCGAAATTGTCGCCTGTATTGAGCATATTGAAATCTTACTTGATGACCCAGATATCCTATCAACAAGACTCCGTGCCGAAGCTGGCATTAACCAACTCGAAGGAGTCGGTGTCAGTGAAGCACCGCGCGGCACTTTATTCCATCATTATCGTGTTGATGAAAATGGGTTATTGCAAAAAGTCAATTTCATCATTGCTACTGGTCAAAATAACTTAGCAATGAATCGCACAGTTGCTCAAATTGCCCGGCATTTTATCCAAGGCACAGAAATTCCTGAAGGAATGTTAAATCGCGTTGAGGCAGGTATTCGAGCTTTCGACCCCTGTTTAAGTTGTTCAACCCACGCCGCCGGACAAATGCCTTTACAAGTTCAATTAATCACAGCCAATGGCAATATTATTCATCAAGTTTGGCGGCATTAAATTGTGCTAGTAATGTTTCTACACTAGCATTGTGATCTAAAAAAGAAAACAAATGTGTATATAGTAATTTGCCATCTTTATCTAAGACAAACTGTGCTGGTAAAGGCGCTCCCAATGCTTGCCCTACCTCACATCTTGCACCTGATAAAAAAA